>JAFIEM010000117.1 GCA_020832555.1 Natronohydrobacter sp.
CCCGTCTTGCTGATGTGCTCTTTCGGCCTTCTTGATTGGCCGTTCTATAGGGGTGGCAAGCGCTGCTGACAAGGGTTTTAAGGCCCCACACGAGGATTCCTTCGGGATTTCGCCTATGCCGCCCCCATCAGCGCGGTGATGCGCGCGGCCTCTTCGGCCATTCCCCAGGGCGCATTGAGCGCGACAATCCCGGTCCCGATCATCCGGTGCCCTTCGCGGATCGGGGGGAATCGTGCCTCATAGACCTGCGCATCGGGGTGGTCTTCGGTCACGCGCGCGACCATTCCGGCCTGCAACCCCGCCTCAAGGATCGGGTACCACAACAGGATCACACCGACATTCCATTTTCGGTGGATGGACGCGATGAATTTCGGGATTGTCTCGTAATCGGCCTTTACCTCGTAGGAAGGGTCGATCATCAGCACGCCGCGGCGCGGATCGGGCGGGCAAAGCGCCTGCGCCAGTTCGAACCCGTCGCGCTTCTCGATCCGGGCACGACCGCCCATGACCTGCGTCAGCGCCGCATGTTCCTGCGGGTGCAGTTCGGCCAGTGTGATACGGTCGCTCATGCGCAAGAGATGCGCGGCGATCAGCGGCGAGCCGGGATAGGCTTGCGCGCCGTGGGACGCGCGCGTGGCATCTATCGCGCGGATATAGGGGTGATCGGGCGAGAACGCGCGCTCGACGCGCAAGATACCGGCGGCGGCCTCGCCGGTCTTGCGGGATTCAAAGGAATCAAGGCGGTAATAGGCCCGACCGGCATGGGTTTCGAGATAGCTGAGCGGCTTGTCCTTGGTCGTCATGTAATCCAGCACCCATGCCAGAAGTGCATGTTTATGCACATCTGCCAGATTGCCTGCATGGTAGAGATGTTGATAGGACAGCATGACACGCCATGTGCCATGACAGGCGGGCAAGATCAATCTGGCTCACGGGGTTCAGGCCCCCCTGCGCAACAAGTGATTTCACCCCGCGAGATGGGTGACACGCCACACGTCGCGCCAGCACCAAAGGGAACACGCATGTATCTCAACCCGTCTCTTGCCGCCACGCAGTCCCCGCCAGTGATGGAGGCGCGACGCTGGATCGAGGGCCAGTGCTTCCCGCCCGAACGCCCGCTGCTGAATCTCAGCCAGGCCGCCCCGGTCGCGCCGCCGCCCGACGCGCTGCGCGCCGCGATGGCGGAGGCTCTCGCCGACCCCGCCACCCATATCTACGGCCCGGTCCTTGGTCTGCCCGGCCTGCGCGCAGCGCTGGCGGCCCGCATGACGCAGTTCTATGGCGGTTCCATCCAGCCAGAGCAGATTGCCATCACTTCGGGCTGCAATCAGGCTTTCTGCGCAGCCATCAGCGCAACAGCCGCCCCCGGCGATGCGGTGATCCTGCCGACGCCCTGGTATTTCAATCATGCCATGTGGCTCTCGATGCAGGGAATCGAAGCGGTGCCCCTGCCCGGCGGCGACACCCTGATCCCCGACCCAGACGCTGCGCGCGCACTGATCACCCCGCGCACCCGTGCCATCGTGCTGGTCACGCCCAACAACCCGACAGGTGTCGAATACCCCGCCGCTGTCATCGCGGCCTTCCGCGATCTGGCGCGAAAGCATGGCCTTGCGCTGATCGTCGATGAAACCTATCGCGATTTCCTGAGCCATGAGGCCCCACCGCACGACCTGTTCAGTGATCCTGACTGGGGCGATACGCTGATCCATCTCTACAGTTTCTCGAAAGCCTACAGGCTGACCGGTCATCGGGTCGGGGCTATCGCCACCAGCCCTGCCCGCCTTGCCCAGATCGAGAAAATCCTTGATTCTGTCACGATATGCCCTTCGGGTCTGGGTCAACGCGCGGCGCTCTGGGGGCTGGAAAATCTGGGCGACTGGCTTGCAGGCGAGCGTCTCGAAATCCTTGCCCGGCGGCGCGCACTTCAAGCGGGCTTCGAGACCCTGCCCGGTTGGCAGATCCGGGGGGCCGGGGCCTATTTCGGCTATGTCGCGCATCCGTTCGACCTGCCCTCGGACAAGCTTGCGCAACGTCTGGTGCACGAGGCGAGCCTTCTGGTCCTTCCCGGCACCATGTTCGCACCCACAGGTGACGCGAAAGCCGCGCGCCATCTGCGCATCGCTTTTGCCAATGCCGATCAGTCGGGCCTGAAGGTGCTGGCGCTGCGTCTGCAGGACTTCACACAAGCCAATTCGTGACGCTGCAACGCTTGCTCCTGCGCACGGCTTTGCTTACACACGGTCCAATTCCCGCAGACCCATGCGGCCGCTTTACGCAATTCAGAGAGTTCCCATGTCAAAACCACACAAGAAAACCAAGATGAGCGCGAAGAATATCGCGGCGGGCTTCCTGATGGCGTTGCTTGCCCTCAGCCTTCTTGGATTTGGTGTCGAGGGTTTTGGCGGGCGCACGACAACCATCGGGTCAGTGGGCGATCGCAAGATCACGACCAATGAATTCGCCCGCGCCTTGCAGAACGAATTGCGCGCGCTGCAAACCCAGTTCGGCCAGCCCATCACCATGGAGCAGGCACGTCTGTTCGGGATTGACCAGATGGTGCTGGAGCAATTGGTGACGGGCGCCGTACTTGACAACGAGGCCGCACGGCTGGGCGTCTCTGCCGGGGATAGCGTCATTCAGCGCGAAATCACCCAAATCCCGTCCTTCCGTGGGCTGGATGGCAATTTCGACCGCGAGTCCTATCGCTTCGCGCTGCAGAATATCAGCATGTCCGAGCGTGATTTCGAAGAATCGATCCGCGCCGATGTTGCGCGCTCGATCCTGCAACGGGCGGTCACGGCGGGCTCTGCGGCGCCTGAGTCCTATGTCGCGCCGCTGCTGGAATTTCAGGCCCAGACCCGCGACGTGACGGTGATCTCGCTGAGCGCAGAGTCGCTGGCAGAGCCTGTGGGCACGCCCGATGCCGCCGATCTGCAAGCCTTCTATGAAGCGAATATCGACCGCTACACCATGCCCGAAGGCAAGCGCATTCGCTACGCCTGGATCACGCCGGAAATGATGATCGACGAGATTGAAGTGGATGAAGCGATCCTGCGGCAAGCCTATGAGGCACGGCTCGCAGAGTTCTCGCAGCCCGAGCGCAGGCTCGTCGAGCGGCTGGTCTTTTCCGACATGGCCAGTGCCGAAACCGCGATGGCGCGGATCACGGCGGGCGAGACCACATTCGAGGCGCTGGTCGCAGAGCGCGGGCTGGATCTGGATGATGCGGATATGGGCGATGTGACCCGCACCCAACTGGGCACGGCCGCCGATCTGGTCTTCGGGCTAGATGCACCGGGCGTCGTGGGGCCGGTCGAGACCTCGCTGGGGCCTGCGATTTTCCGCATGAACGCGATCCTTGCTGCACAAGAAACGCGTTTTGAGGATGTCCGCGATCAGTTGCGCGACGAGCAATTCTCGGATCTCGCGCGGCGGGCGCTGCTGGATGACATGGATCTGTTCGAGGATTTGATTGCGGGCGGCGCTTCGGTCGCGGATCTGGCGCAGGAAACCCGGATGGAACAGGGCGAGATCGACTGGCGCCCCGGCGAAACCTCGGGCATTGCCGCCTATGAGGCGTTCCGCACTGCGGCTCAGGCGCTGCAATCGGGGGATTTCCCCGAAATCGGCCAGTTGGAAGATGGCGGCCTGTTCGTCCTCGAATATGTCGAAGCGCTTCCTGCCGCCCCTCAGCCGCTGGAAGAAGTGCGCTTTCAGGTGATTTCGGAATGGCGCAATGCGCGTATTCTGGACGGGCTGCGCGATCTGGCCGAAGATGTGGCCCAAAGCCTTCGTGACGGCAGCGATGGGCCGAATCTGGCATTGGTTCCGGTGCGATTTGACGGGTTGCGTCGTACGGATATCATGCCGGACCTGCCGCGCGAACTTGTGGCGGTGGGTTTTGAACTTGCCGAGGGCGAGGTGCGCATTGTCGAAGGCACGACCCGGCTGCATCTGGTGCAGTTGAATGCAGTCCAGAGCCCTGATCTGATGCTTGAGGATGTTGCGTCGCTGCGCGTCGCCCTGGATCAGCAGGTTGCGCAAAGTATCGCGCAGGATCTGTTCGGCTATTTTGCGGCCAGCCTGCGTCAGGAAACACCGATCCAGCTCAACCAGCAAATGATCGACGCCGTTCAGGCGGGGTTCTGATCTCAGATGGCACAGCTTGTCCCAGATTTCGCGCAGTTCGAGGCCGGATGGGCGCGCGGTGAAAACCAATTGGTCTATGCGCGTCTGGCCGCCGATCTGGATACGCCGGTTTCGCTGTATCTGAAACTGGCGGGCGCAAGCCGGGACAGCTTCATCCTCGAATCCGTCACCGGTGGCGAAGTGCGCGGGCGCTACTCGATGATTGGAATGAAACCCGATCTGATCTGGGACTGTCGCGGCACCCAAAGCCGGATCAACCGGGCTGCGCGCTTCGACCCTGACGGTTGGGATGTGCTTGACGGTCATCCGCTGGATACCTTGCGCGCGCTTCTCGCGGAAAGCCGGATCGAGATGCCCGAAGGATTGCCAGCGGCTGCGGCAGGGCTTTTCGGCTATCTGGGCTATGACATGATCCGGCTGGTCGAACATCTGCCCGATGTGAACCCTGACCCGATCAATGTGCCCGACGCGATGATGCTGCGCCCCTCGGTCGTGGCGGTTCTGGACGGGGTGAAGGGCGAGGTGATCGTGGTCGCCCCGGCCTGGATCGGCTCTGGTCTGTCCGCGCGGGCAGCCTATGCGCAGGCCGCAGAGCGGGTCATGGACGCGGTGCGCGATCTGGAACGCGCGCTGCCGCAAGCTCCGCGCGAATTGCGCGGAGAAGGGGCACCCATCGGAGTGCCGCAGTCGAATTTCGCCAAGCCCGACTATCTGGCCGCTGTCGAAAAGGCCAAGGATTACATCCGCGCGGGCGATATCTTTCAGGTCGTCCCCTCGCAGCGCTGGTCGCAGCGTTTCGCGCTGCCGCCTTTCGCGCTCTACCGTTCGCTGCGACGCACCAACCCCTCACCTTTCATGTTCTATTTCGACTTCGGCGCGGCAGAAGGCCCGTTTCAGGTGATCGGTGCCAGCCCTGAAATCCTTGTGCGGCTGCGCGAAGGCGAAGTCACGATCCGACCCATCGCGGGCACCCGCCCGCGTGGCACCACCCCCGAGGAAGACCGCGCGCATGAGGCTGATCTGCTGGCGGACGAGAAAGAACTGGCCGAGCATCTGATGCTGCTGGATCTGGGCCGCAATGATGTGGGGCGCGTTGCTAGGATCGGAACGGTCCGCCCGACCGAGGAATTCATCATCGAACGCTATTCCCATGTCATGCACATTGTCTCGAATGTGGTGGGGGAACTGGCCGAGGGGCAGGATGCACTCTCGGCGCTGCTGGCGGGTCTGCCTGCGGGCACAGTCAGCGGTGCGCCAAAGGTCCGCGCGATGGAAATCATCGACGAGCTGGAGCCCGAGAAGCGTGGCGTCTATGGCGGCGGCGCGGGCTATTTTGCCGCCAATGGCGAGATGGATATGTGCATCTGCCTGCGCACGGCAGTTCTGAAAGACGAGACATTGTATATTCAGGCAGGCGGCGGCGTGGTCTATGACAGCGACCCAGAGGCCGAATATCAGGAAACCGTGAACAAATCCAATGCCTTGCGACGTGCAGCAGAGGATGCGGGGCGATTTGCAGGCGGCAACGGATAAGACGCGCGCAACGCCTGCGCGCGCCTTGCCGGATTATTGCGGGATGCGCAGCACCTGACCCGGATAAATCTTGTCAGGATGCGACAGCATCGGGCGATTGGCCTCAAAAATCTCGCTGAAACGATTGGCATTACCGAGCGTCTTTTTCGCGATGGCTGAGAGCGTGTCACCCTTGGCGACGGTATGAAAGACCGGCTCAGGCCCTTCGCTGGTTTCGGCTTCGACCTCGGCCACACCTTCGACATTTCCGACGGCAAGGATGATCTTTTCCTTCATCTCGGCGCTGACGGCATTGCCTTCGACAACCACCTTGTCGCCCTCGACCTTGATCTCGACCCCGGTCGCGTCCAGTCCCAGATCAGCGATCTCTTTTTTCAGCGCGTCAGGCTCTGGCGTGGCGGCTTGTGCCGCACCACCCCCGAAGATTTTCTTGCCGGCAGATTTTGCAAATGACCAAAGTCCCATGGTCGATACTCCCTAACTGTTTACCAAACCCAAAGTGGGCGCAGTACTTGTGCCGGGAATGATGCGCGCGGGCAAGCGCAACCTGCCCGCGCCTGCCAGTTATTCTGCTGCGTCTGCGTAGCTTTCGACAGGCGGGCAAGTGCAGACCAGATTGCGGTCGCCAAACACATTGTCCACACGCCCCACTGGCGGCCAGTATTTGTCACCCCGGAAACTGCCCGGCGGGAAGCATCCTGCCTCGCGCGTATAGGCCCGGTCCCAATCGGCCACCAGATCTTCCACCGTGTGCGGCGCATGGCGCAAGGGGCTGGCCTCGGCGCTGATCTCGCCCTGTTCGACCGCCGCAATTTCCGCGCGAATGGCCAGAAGTGCGGTGATGAAACGGTCAATCTCGACCTTGGTTTCCGATTCCGTCGGCTCTACCATCAGTGTGCCCGCAACCGGCCAGCTCATCGTCGGTGCGTGAAAACCATTGTCGATCAGACGCTTTGCAATGTCATCAACTGTGACGCCCGCTTCCGCAAAGGGCCGCGTATCAAGGATACATTCATGCGCCACGCGCCCCTTGTTGCCCATGAACAGAATGTCATAGGCCCCACGCAGCCGCGCCGCGATGTAATTGGCGTTCAGGATCGCCACGCGCGTTGCCTGCGTCAGCCCCGGCCCGCCCATCATCAGGCAATAGGCCCATGAAATCAGCAGGATCGAGGCCGACCCATAGGGCGCAGCGGACACCGGTCCCTCGGCCCCGCCGGTTTCGGGATGTCCGGGCAGGAAGGGGGCCAGATGCGCCTTCACGCCAATCGGCCCCATGCCGGGACCGCCGCCGCCATGCGGGATGGCGAAGGTCTTGTGCAGGTTCAGGTGGGACACATCGCCACCAATCTCACCCGGTTTCACCAGACCCACCATCGCGTTCAGGTTCGCCCCGTCGATATAGACCTGGCCGCCATGGTCATGCGTGATCTTGCAGACTTCGCGCACGGTTTCTTCAAACACACCATGCGTGCTCGGATAGGTGATCATGCAGGCCGCCAGGCGCTCGCCCGCCTTGGCGGCCTTCTCGCGGAAATCTTCAAGGTCCACATCGCCGTTGGCGCTGGATTTCACCACCACGACCTGCATCCCGCACATCTGTGCCGAAGCGGGGTTGGTGCCATGCGCCGACATCGGGATAAGGCAGATATCCCGGTGCCCCTGCCCCCGCGCGCGGTGATAGGCCTGAATGGTCAGAAGCCCCGCGTATTCCCCCTGCGCGCCGGAATTGGGCTGCATCGACATGGCGTCATAGCCGGTGATCTCGCACAGTTTCGCGCTCAGGTCATGGATCGCTTCCGCATAGCCCTGCGCCTGATCGGTCGGGCAGAACGGATGGAGCGAGGCAAAGGCAGGCCAGGACAGCGGGATCATTTCGGCCGCTGCATTCAGCTTCATCGTGCACGACCCCAGCGGGATCATTGCGCGGTCCAGCGCCAGATCGCGGTCCGACAGGCGGCGCATGTAGCGCATCATCTCGGTTTCGGCGCGGTTCATGTGGAAGATCCGATGCGTCAGATAGTCCGATTGGCGCAGGAATTTCTCCGCAAAGCCTAACCGCCCGCGATGGGGCGGTGCGCCCTCGATCCCGAAGGTGCGCAAGACCCGCAGCAGAACCTGATCATCCGTCGTCTCATCCAGCGAGATGCCCACATGGCTGGTGCCGATCTTGCGGAAATTCAGCCCCTCGGCACGCGCGGCGGCCAGAATACCCGCCTGCCCCACGCCGACCTCGACCGTGATCGTGTCGAAGAAATCCTTCACCACCACTTTAGCGCCCGCCACGCGCAGCGCGTGATACAGCCGCTCGGTGTGGAAATGCACCCGCTCGGCAATCGCGCGCAGCCCCTTGGGGCCGTGGAAAACCGCATACATCGATGCCATGACCGCCAGAAGCGCCTGCGCGGTGCAGACATTGCTGGTTGCCTTCTCGCGCCGGATATGCTGTTCGCGGGTTTGCAGCGACAGGCGGTACGCCTTGTTGCCACGCGCATCGATGCTGACACCGACGATCCGCCCTGGCATCGAGCGTTTGTAATCATCCCGGCAGGACATGAAGGCCGCATGCGGGCCGCCATAGCCCATCGGCACGCCGAATCGCTGGGCGGACCCAACAGCAATATCCGCCCCCATCGCGCCCGGTTCCTTGATCAGCGTCAGCGCCAGCAGGTCGGTTGCCATGATCGCCACGGCCTTCGCCGCGTGCAAGGCCGCGATCTGGTCGGTGAAATCGCGCAGTTTGCCGTAGGTGCCCGGATACTGGAAGATCGCGCCAAAGACCTGATCAGCTTCCATTGCCTCAGGGGCGGCGACGATCACTTCGATCCCCAGGGGCGCGGCACGGGTCTGCATCACGGCGATATTCTGCGGATGGCAGTTCTCGTCGATGAAAAAGGCTTTCATTTTCGACTTGGCCACACGCTGCGCCATGACCATCGCCTCGGCGCAGGCCGTGGCCTCATCCAGAAGCGAGGCATTGGCCACAGGCAAGCCGGTCAGATCGGCCACCATCGTCTGAAAATTCAACAGCGCCTCCAGCCGACCTTGGGCGATTTCGGGCTGGTAAGGGGTATAGGCTGTGTACCAGGCCGGGTTCTCGAAGATGTTGCGCAGGATCGCGGGTGGCGTGACCGTGCCGTAATAGCCCTGCCCGATCAGACTGGTCATGACCTTGTTCTTTGCCCCGACCGCGCGCAGTTTCGCGAGCAACTCGCCCTCAGAGAGCGGCGCCCATGTCAGCGGATCGGCCTGACGCAGATCAGCCGGGATGGTCTGGTCGATCAACTGATCGAGGCTTTCACAGCCGACAGCCGCCAGCATCTCGGCCATCTCTTCCGGTGTCGGGCCGATAT
>JAFIEM010000118.1 GCA_020832555.1 Natronohydrobacter sp.
TCAACAGCCCCGGCGGCGTCGTCACCTCGGGCCTGTCGATCTATGACACGATGCAATATATCAAGCCCAAGGTCTCTACGCTGGTCGTGGGTCAGGCGGCCTCGATGGGCTCGCTTCTGCTCTGTGCGGGCGAAAAGGGGATGCGCTTCTCGCTGCCCAATTCGCGGATCATGGTACACCAGCCTTCGGGCGGATTTCAGGGTCAGGCGACCGACATTTCGATCCACGCGCGCGAGATTCTGGAACTGAAAGAACGGCTGAACAAGATCTATGTCAAGCATACCGGCCAGACCCTGAAAAAGGTCGAGGATGCGCTGGAGCGCGACAATTTCATGACCGCCGAAATGGCAAAGGACTGGGGTTTGATCGACGAGATCGTGACCTCACGCGCCGATTCCGGCAGCGCATGAGGAAACGTGATCCGGGCAAGTGGGGGAAATCAGGTCAAGGGCGCAGTTTTGCATTGTCCCGCCCCCCGCTCTCGCCTACCCTAGAGGGCAAGAAGGCGACCAACGCCCCGACGATCCAGACGCCTATCGCAGTAGAGACCACAGAGGTTTGAAATGCCGACATCCGATTCAGACAGCAAGAACACGCTTTACTGCTCTTTCTGCGGCAAGAGCCAGCATGAAGTGCGCAAGCTGATCGCGGGGCCAACAGTCTTTATTTGCGATGAATGTGTCGAACTGTGCATGGATATCATCCGCGAGGAAACAAAGTCGGGCGGATTGAAATCCACCGACGGCGTGCCGACCCCGCGCGAAATCTGCAACGTGCTTGATGACTATGTGATCGGGCAGGAACAGGCCAAGCGCGTCCTGTCGGTGGCGGTGCACAACCACTACAAGCGGCTGAATCATTCCGGCAAGGCGGGCGATGTCGAACTCTCGAAATCGAACATCCTGCTGATCGGCCCCACGGGTTGCGGCAAGACGCTGCTGGCGCAGACGCTGGCGCGTATCCTTGATGTGCCGTTTACCATGGCCGACGCCACCACGCTGACCGAGGCGGGCTATGTCGGCGAGGATGTGGAGAACATTATCCTCAAGCTGTTGCAGGCGTCGGAATACAATGTCGAACGCGCACAGCGCGGCATCGTCTATATCGACGAAGTGGACAAGATCACCCGCAAGTCCGACAACCCCTCTATCACCCGCGATGTGTCGGGCGAAGGGGTGCAGCAAGCGCTGTTGAAGCTGATGGAAGGAACCGTGGCAAGCGTGCCCCCGCAAGGTGGCCGCAAGCATCCGCAGCAGGAATTCCTGCAGGTGGACACGACCAATATCCTTTTCATCTGCGGCGGGGCTTTTGCCGGGCTTGACCGGATCATCAACCAGCGCGGCAAGGGCACGGCGATTGGCTTTGGTGCGGATGTGAAGGACGAAAGCCAGATCACAATTGGCCAGTCCCTGAAACAGCTGGAACCCGAAGATCTGCTGAAATTCGGCCTGATCCCGGAATTCGTGGGCCGTCTGCCTGTGGTGGCCACGCTGATGGATCTGGACGAGGATGCGCTGGTCACGATCCTGACCCAGCCCAAGAATGCGCTGGTCAAGCAGTATCAGAAGCTGTTCGATATCGAAGGTGTAGATCTGACCTTCACCGAGGAAGCGCTGAAAGCCATCGCCAAGCGCGCGATTGCCCGCAAGACCGGGGCGCGCGGCCTGCGCTCGATCCTTGAAGATATCCTGCTCGATACGATGTTCGATCTGCCGGGTCTGGAGAATGTCAGCGAAGTCGTGGTGAATGAAGAAGCCGCGACGTCTGCCGCGAAGCCGCTGATCATCTACACGGATACGAAGAAAGCGGCAGCCAGCGCCGGTTGAGACCCGTCCGCCCTTTTCGCCCCATCAAACCATAGAAAAACCCGGCCATCTGACCGGGTTTTTTGCTGTCTTTCGGGTCAGATCAGCCCTTTGGGCCGATCATATCTTCGGGCCGCACCACACGGTCAAAGGTCTCGCCATCGACAAAGCCGAGCGCGATCGCTTCCTCGCGCAGGGTCGTGCCGTTCTTGTGCGCGGTCTTGGCAACTTTGGTGGCATTGTCATAGCCGATGGTCGGCGCAAGGGCAGTGACCAGCATCAGCGATTCCTTCATCAGCCGGTCGATCCGTTCGACATTGGCCTGCGTGCCCGCGACCATGTTATCTGTGAAGCTGGAAGCCGCATCGCCCAGCAGCTGCATGGATTGCAGCACATTGTAGCTCATCATCGGGTTGTAGACATTCAGCTCGAAATGCCCTTGGCTTCCGGCGAACCCGACAGCGGCATCATTGCCCATGACATGCGCGCAGACCATGGTCAGCGCTTCGGCCTGGGTCGGATTGACCTTGCCCGGCATGATCGAGGAACCCGGTTCATTCTCGGGCAGAATCAACTCACCCAGACCAGAGCGCGGGCCAGAGCCCAGAAGCCGCATGTCATTGGCGATCTTGAAGAGCGAGGCCGCCACGGTTTTCAGCGCGCCCGAGAACATCACCATTGCATCATGCGCGGCCAGCGCTTCGAATTTATTGGGTGCGGTGCGGAAGGGAAGCCCTGTGATTTCAGCCAGTTGCGCCGCAACCTTCACGTCCCAGCCCTTGCGGGTGTTCAAGCCCGTGCCGACCGCCGTGCCGCCCTGGGCCAGTTCATAGATATGCGGCAGGCACATTTCGACCCGCGCGATCCCCATCTTGACCTGATGCGCATAGCCGCCGAATTCCTGCCCCAGTGTCAGCGGCGTGGCATCCTGCGTATGGGTGCGACCGATCTTGATGATATCCTTGAATTCTTCGGATTTCGCCTCCAGCGCGGCTTGCAGCTTCGCTAGCCCCGGCAACAGCACATCGCGCGCCAGCATGCCGATGGCAACATGCATCGCTGTGGGGAAAGTGTCATTGCTGGACTGGCCCATATTGCAATGGTCATTCGGGTGCACCGGGTCTTTCGACCCCATCACGCCGCCCAGCATTTCAATCGCGCGATTCGAAATCACTTCATTTGCGTTCATGTTCGATTGCGTGCCCGAGCCAGTCTGCCAGACCACCAGCGGGAAATTGTCGTCGAACTTGCCTTCAAACACTTCCGAAGCCGCCGCGACAATCGCCTTGCCACGGGTCTCGTCCAGATCGCCCTGCTCCATGTTGATCATTGCGCAGGCCCATTTGATGGCCCCCAGCGCGCGGATGATCGGCACGGGCTGGCGTTCCCAGCCAATCGGGAAATTCAGGATCGAGCGTTGCGTCTGCGCGCCCCAGTATTTGTCGGCAGGAACGTCGAGTGGGCCGAAACTGTCAGTCTCGCGGCGGGTGGCAGTCATGCGCAAAGCTCCTTGCAACGGAATGTCGTGCAGTGCTTAGCGGGCCAGTGAAGGAAAATCAATCGGTATGCGGTCGCATACCAAGCCTTACTTCCGAAATCGGTCGAGGCTCACGACTTCGCCGGATTTCGGCTCTTGCGGCGCATCTTCAAGCATGGGCGCTTCTTCGTCATCCTCGTCGTCATCTTCCTCGTGATGCAGTTCAAACCGCAGCCCGAATTCCACAGAGGGATCGACAAAGGTCGAAATCGAGTCGAAGGGGATATAGAGCGGCTCGGGTGCATTTCCGAAATTCAGAGTGATCGCGAATCCATCATCTTCGACATTCAGGTTCTCGAACCAGTGCTGCACGACCAGTGTGATCTCTTCAGGATAGCGCTCTCGCAGCCAGTCGGCCATCTGCATTTCTGGATGCGTGGTGTCGATGGTGATGAAGAAATGATGATCACCCGGCAGACCGTCACGCGCAACGCCTTCCATGACCTTGCGGATCAGTCCCCGCATGGCGTCATGCATCAGATTACCGTAATCAATTCCGCGACTCATGGGCCCTCTCTTTATCGCTACCTTAAAAGTTTCGCGCGCGATTGAAAGACCAGACTGAAGCGGGTCTGCAAAATTCTGCGACTGCATTACGGCTCGGCAGAAAGAATAGTGTTTAAGATATTGATTTAAGGTTATTATTTATTGGGCCGAAACGCTGGGCAACAGGCGGGATCGGTCTCAATCCGCGCCGCCCCGATCAAGTCAAGGCAATACGGAACAGCCGTAAAGACCGCATCAAGGCAGGTTGCGATGGCCGTGGGCTTGCCCGGCAGGGTGATGAACAGTGTCTGCCCCCGCACGCCCGCGCCCTGACGCGACAGGATCGCCGTAGGCACCTCTTGCAGCGAGGCTCGCCGCATCTCTTCGCCAAAACCGGGCAGGTCGAAATCGATCACATCGGCCAGTGCTTCGGGTGTCCGGTCGCGCGGCGCGGGGCCAGTGCCCCCTGTGATCAGAACCAGATCGGCCCCCTGCCCGGCGAATCTGCGAAGCGCCTCTGCGACGCCTTCACGTTCATCCGGCAGGATCTGACGCAGAATCCGGATCGGCGAAATCACCGTCTTGCGAATCCAGTCCTCTGCTGCGGGGCCGCTCTGGTCTTCATACACTCCCTGCGCCGCGCGGTCCGATACTGTCAGGATGGCGATAAGCGCAGGGTCAGGCAGCATTGGCCACACGGGCGTTCTGGCACCAATCGATCACATGTTGAGCATTTGGCGGCAATGGCTGCGCAATACCGCCTGCAAAAACCTTGAACGCGGGCAGGTTCAGGGCGTTGACACCCACCAGAACAGGAATGCCCCGACAAAGCGCCTCGGCGATCAGCGGGGCGAATCCATGTCCTTCGGCCTCGATCTTGCCGAATTTGTTGATGATCAGCAGATCCGCACCAGACAGTGTGGCCTCGGATCTTGCCACGGCTTCGGTCAAAGCCTGCGTGTCGAGCGTACAGCCGCGCGCCAGCGCGCCACGATCTTCGGAAATCCGCAAAACCTCTCCTGTCGCCAAGAGCCGCAGATCCATGTCGCATTTGCGCCGGTCCGCGCGTTCGATATTGGTCTGCACTGTTCCGCAAAGTTTGAGCTGTCCGCACAGACGCCCGGCCACTTTCGCCAGAAGCAGATCATTTTCCCCACGTCCGGGTAGAGAGACATATCCGAGTTTCATTCAGCAACACTCCCTGACCGTTCCTGATTTCAATGCCAGATTCGCCCCGATCATTCATTGATATATATCAAGTAAAGATTGACCTACTGAATGAAAACCGCACATAAGAAGGGAATTAGAATTTTTGGACAGGATACTGGCGTCAACATTTATCAATTCAATCATATCCCATGGGACAGGCTCCGAACCTGGGACTCGCGCGATTGCGAATGATCCGGTAGCGCATGTCCTGCGGAAAAATGCATGGTCATAGCGACACAGCCCGCAAGAAAAGACCCCGGCCCTCGCGCAGGGCCGGGGCAAGTTTCAGGCGACCAAGGGACGCAAGGTCGCCCGACAGATGCTGCGTTACAGCGGCAGCACTTCAACCAGCGCGCCCTCGGGCAGAACATCCAGATGCGCCGGGATCATCACCAGCGCATCGGCTTGTGAAAACTGCGCCAGTCGGTGCGACCCCGTTCCCTCCAGACAGACCACCTGGCGTACACCGCGCGCGTCATGGCCCAGCAAATGCGCGGGACGAAATTCGCAGCGGCCCGGTCGGTGTCGCAGGGATGCGGCAAGAGCCGCGAGGGCCTTGACGGGCGCAGGTCGTTCGATGCCTGCCATTGCCTGTGCCAGAACCTGCCCCACGACATGCCATGTTACGAAAGCCGCGACCGGATTGCCTGGCAAGCCGAGCCACATTGCGGTCCCGACATGCCCGATGGAGAGCGGCTTGCCCGGCTTGATCGCCAGTTTCATCGCATGGATCTGCCCGCCAAGACCCTTGATCACGCGGGTCAAATGGTCCTCATCTCCGACCGAGACCCCGCCTGTTGTGATCAGGATATCCGTGTCGCGCGCGATCTCTGAGATGGTTTTCTGCAATGTCGCCGGATTATCCGCGACGGTCGGCAGGACTGTGAGAGCGATCCAGGGCTGCGCCAAGGCCGCGCCAAGCATGGCCTGATTGGCATTCCAGATCTGCCCCGGAGCAGGCAGCGCGCGCGGTGGCACGAGTTCACTGCCGGAGCAGAGCACCGCCACCCGCAAGCGGCGCATCACCGGCACCACGCCCAGACCCGACGCTGCAACCGCCCCAATCTCGCGCGCGCCCAGCAAGCGCCCGGCATTCATAAGCGGCGATCCGGGCGCCACATCCTCACCTTCGCGGCGGATATGCTGACCAGCCTGGGGTCGGCGCGCAATCTCGATCTGCATCCCCCTGCACGTCACATGTTCCTGTGCGATCACCGCATCCGCACCGTCGGGCAAAGCAGCCCCCGTCAGGATACGCATTGCCGCGCTCTGGCGCAGTTTGCCCGGTGCATCCCCGGCGCGAATACGGCCTGCCACTGGCAGAACCCAAGGCCCCTGCCCTGTCAGGTCCGACACCCTGAGCGCGTAGCCGTCCATTCCGGCATTGTCGAAAAGCGGGAGCGCCACTGGGGCTGTGATATCTTGCGCCAAAATGCGACCAGCGGCTTGTGCAAGTGGCAGATACTCGATCTCCGAGAGAGGGCGCAGGCGCTTCAGGCCGATTGCGATGGCGTCATCGAGGGGCATCAATCCACCGGAGATGTCACATCCGCATGCCGCCGGGTCCGGGGTTTGAAGTTTCTGGTACAGGGTCATGAATTTTCTCCCGATCTTATGGAGTCTGCAGTCGCGCCTGCGCCTTTCGTTGGTCAGGCTGCCTGCAAGCGCACCCCGTCAATCGTGGCGCTCATCAGCAGATCACGGGTGAACTGTGCCGCAGCCCGAGCCCATTCGGCTTTCGCATGGGCATCGCGCAAACGCGGCAGGACGACCTCGAAAGGCAGCACATCACCGCGCGCACGGGCGTCCAGCCGTATCAGATGCAACCCGAACCGCGTTTCCACCGGATCGCTGATCTGCCCTTCCTCCAGCGCGTCCAGCGCGGCCTCGAACTCTGGCACGGTATCTCCTGCCGTAAGCTGGCCCAGAAGACCGCCGTTCTCTTTTGACGAACAGGCGGAATATTCGCGCGCCATATCGGGAAATCGGCGCGGATGGGCGCGCAACTCCGCCAGAACGGCTAGCGCAAGAGCACGTTGGCCGGCCATGTCATCCTGACGTGGAAACAGGATATGCGCGGCTTCATAAAGCGACGGGGCGCGAAAACGGTCGGGATGGGCGATGTAATGCGCGTGCAACGCGGCGTCACTCACATCGGAAGGTGTGATCGCCACCGCGCAAAGCTGGCGGATCAGCGCTTCATCCTCGGTTTCCACCTGACCCGGTGCGACTTCCGCCGGGTCAGGGGTCAGTCCACGCGCGCGGGCCTCTTGCAGCATCAATTCACGGATGGCGAGGGCGCGCGCCGCGGCTTTCCATGCCAGCCCCGGCTTTTCCTTCGGGGCCGGGTGGTTCTGGGCTTCGGCCGCAATGCGTTCGGCCGAAATCTCAATGCCGTTGACAAAAACAGGCGGCAGAAGCGGTTTCATGGTCTGGTTTCCTTATTCGGCCGGGGTTGGGGCTTTGGGCTTCGGGGCCATGCCCGCCGCTTTCAGCGCACGCTTGTCACGGGCAAAGGGCTTGAGGCCCGTGCGCACTGGCTTTGCACCATCACGCGAGCGTACGATCTGATAGCCGGGCCGCCACAGGAAACGGATCGGCACCGACAGCATGTGCACCAGACGGGTGAAGGGGAAGAGCGCCACGATCACCATGCCAAGGAAGATGTGGAACTTGTAGAGCCAATGCACATTGACGACTTCCTGCCAGGCATTGATCTGCAGCCCCATGACCGATTGCGACCAGGTCATGAACTGGATCATCTTGGACCCGTCCATATGGCCCAGCGTCAGCACGATCGTGCCCATGCCGACAACGATCTGCAGCCACAGGATCGCCAGAATGCCGATATCGGCAAAGCTGGAATTGTTGCGGATACGCGGGTCGGTCAAGCGACGGTGCAAGAGCATCGAGCAGCCCACAAAAGCGGCCGCACCTGCTGCGCCACCGATGATCACGGCCATCCACTGTTTCAGCCCGTAGCTGATGCCCAGCGCGTCCAGAAGCCAGATCGGCGTGAACAATCCGATCAGATGGCCGAAAAACAGCACGATGATACCGACATGGAACAGCACCGACCCCCAGATCAGTTGCTTGCGCCGCAAAAGCTGGCTGGAGGAGGATTTCCAGGTGAACGGATCACGCTCATAGCGCGCTATGGTCCCGATCAGGGCGACAGCCAGTACAGCATAGGGCAGGATGCCGAAGATCAGGTAGTTGATGTCGAAATTGCCAAACATTGTCTTGTGCTCCTACATCTGGCCCGGCGCAGAGGCGCGCGGGGCGGCAGGCATGTCCATTCTCGCCAGAATGTCGCGGCTGATCGGGCATCCGGCATTGGGGTCAGGGCCGAAAGTGACCATCGCTTCTTCCCAGACCGCATCGAGCGCTTCCAGGTCTTCGGGGTCATCATCCTTTTCCGACAGAAGAGCCTCGGCCTCGGGCGAGGTGTCCACCTGCGCCAATGTCACCAGGGCCGCCAGAACCGGCGCATAGATGCTTTCGCGCCGCGCCAGCCGTTCGGCCAGTGCCACAAGGATATGGCCCGCATCCGCAAGGATGGCGCGCGCCTGTTCCGGCGCTTGTGTGGACAGGAATTCCAGCAAGACCGGCAGATGGTCGGGCAGTTCAGGCCCGACCAGATCGAACCCGCCCGCGCGATAGGTTTCCAACAGGTCCACCATTGCGCCGCCCCGGTCCCGACTTTCGCCGTGGATATGCTCAAACAGATTGAGCGAGAGCGTGCGCGCGCGGTCGAATTGCAGCACATAGCGTTCCTGCAAGTCGTAGATGTCGCCCTGCTCAAGATCACTCAGAAGCGGTTCCAGCTTGGCCAGCTGGCTGGGGCGCAGCAAACCCTCGGCAGAAAGGATTTGCCAGATTTCAGGAACCGCCGCTTGCAGCTCCGTCGAAGGATAGGTCAGCAGGGCTGACAAGGCACGATAGGTTTTCATGACTGGATGAACTCCTGTGGGCTGCGGAA
>JAFIEM010000227.1 GCA_020832555.1 Natronohydrobacter sp.
TGCAAGCTCTCCCGACCGAAGGCTTCTCGTGGCGCAGGAGTTTCCACACAGCCTAGGCCCTTTGCGGCCGGTTGAGACAACCAGGATGCCGCGGTGCAGCTTCCCCGAACGGGTCACTCATGCTTCGTGCAGCATTTTGTGGCGCCGAATGTCGCTGATGCGGACGAAACTGCAGTCCGCCTTCAAAGCTTGGGCGGGTGAAGGTTTCGATTGCCGTCCCCAGATCATATGTTCCAATAGCGGATCGGGAACTGAATATGTTTCATCGCCTCATTTGATATTCTCTTGCCCCGTTCGCCAACAAACTTATCCCATATTTCTTTCGACGCTGGGACGCCATAGAAGCCCCTTCTCTCTGGCATGTCCGATCCAACCGGAATTCGGTCTGGAAAGTTATTATGCGTAGCATCAAGCCATTCTTCCGCGACAAATGCCCCGACAACTACACCTTTCACAACAGCCAGAACATAGTCAGCAGCCTCAGCTCTTATCTTGGAAATGCGCCAAGCCAAGCGGGTTTGTTCATAAATAGCTAATGTATCAGACCTATCTTGAAGGCGATTGATGTTGATCAGAACAAGCTTCTCCGAGGGTTCCGCGTCAACTGCAGGCAGAGCGTATTTGTCTATTATCTCGAAAACATTCATTGGGCCTTTAGCGCCGCTTTCATGGCCGCCCTGAGCATTGGTCAGTCCACTGTATGCATCAATTAATGCGGCCTCGACTTCAAAGATGGCGGCGTCAGGAATGTCGTGCCGGTGAATAACATGCGATACGCTTAGCCCCGCGTTCTTGATTTCTCGAATTCGACCCACCTTCAAGGATGTCGGATCATCCTCATCATTTTCTAACGTCTTTAATTCTGCATTTGCGTGTGCGAAAACCCGATTGCCCTTTCCTTTGCCGACATAGAAGGTTTCTCCGTTCCTCGGGTCGATCAAGCGGTAGACGTAGTTACCAATTTTCTCGGATACGCCCGACGGAAATCCCGATATACTAATCATTTTCCTGTGCCTTAATTCTAACCTTGAATCCTTAGAAAGTCAGTATCCATCGCTGTGGCTCGGGATGCAAACAGATTTGGAAAGGGGCTATCTTGGGCTCCAAGCCGCCCTGCGGTGGTGCAGCATGGCCCGCTTACACTTCGAGATCGACCATCTACGTACCCGGCCCTTTGCCGCCAGTTGACCGGACAGGATGCTGCGTTGCCGCACTCTCCAAAGCCGCACTTCGAGGAGTAACGCAGCACAACACGCGGGGGTGGCCAACGCGCGGCGGCAGTGCCGCTATCGACGGCTCTACATATTGTTGCGCCGCGAAGGAGAGCCTTCCGGTATCAGCAGTATCTATTGTCTCTACCGCGAGGAAGGGCTGGTGGTGATCACCGCAATCGCCAGCCCCGCTTCGCGAGTCGAAGGCTCCGCGCGTCGGCCGATTGCGCAACCTGCGTCGATCAGTGTACATACCAAGTAAGCTTCTGTCATGCTGCATGAAAAATCTGTGGTAGGACAGAAGCACAGATCAGGCTTTTGAAGCAGAAATTACCCTGCTAGATTATCCAATACAATTCACAAGGATAGCAGTGCTCTTTCAACTCCTCAGACTTGCAGTGCGGCAATCTGATTAACTATATAATTGCAATTTATTATTTGGGAATGCGGCGACATGGCAGAGATCACCGGTGCAGAGCTCTACGCGATTTTGTCAGGCGATCCGGATGAGTTGGGTGTTCACTTGCATCTTGTCGAACGCGACATTGCGATCGATGGCCACAAGGCCACAGTTTATTGCCATTGCTTGACGACCGATGGAAACGGCAAAATCAAGATAAAAAGGCTGGCTGAATTCATGCGCCACGCCGCTGCTGATTATGCAATTCCCCGTACACGCATTGAAGAAGCGAGGCAGCGTGATGCCAAATTCCGATCCACATCGGCCGTCGCAGCTCTCCATGAAAAAGCAAGAGCCGTGTTCACCGACCTAGCCAAGACCGGGGAAGGCGGGGAAATGCTTCTGTTTCTTCTGGCAGAACGTTTCTTGGGCATCCCACATGTTCTCTGTAAGATGGACCTCAAGACCGACAGTCGCATGCACTATCACGGTGCAGACGGCGTATACGCATCGGTCTCCGACGACGGTAAGCTGAAACTTTTCTGGGGCGAATCCAAAGTTTACAAGGATCCGACTGATGCAATCCGGGACTGCCTCAGCTCGCTGGCGCCATTTTTAATTGAGGAAGATCATCTCGGTTCATCACGGGAGCGAGATCTGGTGCTTTTGAGCGACAAGGCAGATCTTGGCGATCCGGAATTGTCAGCAGCCTTCCGTCGGTTCTTCGACACAAGCTCGCCCGTGTCGAACAGGGTGGAGTATTGCGGCGTAGCGTTGGTCGGCTTCGATGCCGAGTTCTATCCTGCCGATGATGGACCGGGTGTGTTGGACGATCTGGTGACTGCCGCGAAACAGGGACTTGAGGGATGGTCAGCATCGGTGAGTCGAAGGCTGACCGAGGAGAAGCTTCAGCATTTCGATATCCACTTCCTCTGCCTGCCGCTTCCATCCGTCGATAAATTCAGAGAAGCGTTCCTTGACGCGATGGGGCGTTGATGTCTGAGACAGAACTACAGGATTGGCTTTACGACACATCATTGCGGGGCGAGTTGCAGCAGCTCGGCATGGTCACCGCACTTTTAGAGCTAGACAACGTTGCCAAGGAACCCACGTTAGCGGAAGTGAAGTTCGATTGGCCCCGCCTCCTCTTAGGTGCCAGCATCCTTGCACGTTCAAAGAAGCGCCCGCATCGCGAGGCAAGTCTGCGTATAGCCACCGGCGCGATTCTTCTACCGACGTCAGACGCGGTCCGTGATGCAGCTGCGGTGCTATTCGACAAGCTTTCAAACCGCCGCTCGATGGAACTCGCCGAAAAGCGCGGGCGGTTGAAGCCCGATCTGGAAGCGCGGCTGGGCGTCGCACTTCGATTCGAGGACCAGCGCAAGCAACTCGAAAATTCCATCCTTCTAGAAGCGACGGGAGAGCGCTTGCCCGTCAACGAGTTTCAGCTCGAATTTTGGCACGCTGCTGGTCAGGAGAGGGCCTGGTTGTCCGCCTCTGCTCCCACCGCATCCGGCAAGACCTTCCTCGTATTGAAATGGCTTGTAGATTGCATCGCGACAGAGAAGATTCAGCGGGCAGTCTATCTCGCACCGACACGCGCCCTCGTCTCGGAGATCGAAGCGTCGCTGGCAGAAGTTGCCGCCCAGTCCAGGCTTGACATCGAGATTTCTTCGCTGCCTTCCGCACAGAAATATGCCGCTGCAGAGAAATCCGGTAGGCGATGCGTGTTTGTCTTCACTCAAGAGCGATTACATCTTCTGGCCAACCTTTTGCACGAGCGTGTCGACATCGATCTCGTCGTCGTAGATGAAGCGCATAAGATTGGTGATCCGCAACGCGGCGTCATCCTTCAAGACGCAATCGAGCGACTTCTCCGATCAAGCCCCAATATGCGTGTTACGTTTGTAAGCCCGGCCACGCAAAATCCTGAAGTGCTGCTCGACGACGCGCCGGAGACCACGCCGACAATATCGATCGACAGTGATGTGGCGACCGTGTTGCAAAACATCGTGGTCGCGCATCAGGTCCCTGCAAAGCCTCTCAAGTGGGCGCTGAAGTTCCGGCACAATGAAGAATATCTGCCTCTCGGGACCCTGACACTCGCGAGTAAACCGGGTTCACTGTCGAAAAGGCTCGCCTTCATCGCAGCAGCGATCGGTGAGCGGGGTGGCACGCTGGTTTACACCAATGGAGCGGCGGAGGCTGAACACGTCGCCGGGCTCATCAGTCAGCTACTGCCGAAAGCGAAAGAGATCGACCAGGAACTAGCCGACCTTTCCGACTTGGCACGGAAATGTGTGCATAGAAGCTATAGCCTTGGCCCATTGGTCGAGGCGGGCGTCGCATTCCATTATGGAAACATGCCTTCCCTGAGACCTTATCGACCAAGACCTCGATATCGGCGTTGCACTGGAATTTGGAGTCAGTACTACGACTCTGCGCTCCCTAATGGAGCTTGGCATGTCACGCATAGGCGCGGTAGCTCTCTATGAGATTGTCGCTCTGGATCAGCTGGATGAGGCCGCCTGCATCCAATGGGTCGTTGATCGACGCGAACGCCTGGATGCCCTCGGTCTCCCGTCCATTGTGGTCCGCGAAATCCGTGAGAAAGTGCTGGCCAGAGCGGTATTGAAGGAGGAGTAGATGGCAAAACCGGTCGAACTTACGAACGGTCAGGTATTCAATAGCAAGAAGGCTGCTCAACAGCATTTTCGGGAAATGCTTGCACGCTATAGCGACGAAGATCAAATATCGGACCTTCAGGACCACAGCGATCTCTCGGCGCTGCTTGAGCGATTTGATTTGCTCGTTTCCGACGGCCCATCCAAGATAGGTGCTGGCATAAAGCGTTTTGAGCGGCGGATGAACAAGGGCGATGGATGGTCGAGCCCTGGGTTCTGGGTCATTCGCGTCGACGACACTCCAACAGACTTCAGTTATGTGCAGGCAATCGCAGGCCGTCCCAAAAGCGACGCGGAGGAATTCTCGGTGGCATGCCACAATGCGGTGTCACGTGACCTGTTGGCGATGAAGCAGAGGCAATTTGACCATTTTGCGGGGCCGGACGGATTAATCGCATGCGACATTACAGGGAATCTAGTCGGATATACCGAGGCGCAACTCAGTCACGCACATCCGCCCTTTGGTGTGATTGTTAAGGAGTTTCGGGATGTGAAGGGTTGGGGAAAAATTGTTCCGCCAGGGACGCTGACGGCTTCCGCAGATGCTCAAATTTCAACCCACTTTGCAGACAAAGCTATAGCGCAAGAGTTTCTCGACTTCCATCATGATCGGGCAGTTCTCCGGATTATTGGCAAAGACCGTCCACCGATCAGCCTATCATCGGTACCCATCGTAAAGAGGCCGCTACGTTTCTGATAGCTGATTTTTGGAAGGTTCGTGACTCGAATGGACCAAGACTAAACAGTGGCTGCGCTAGCGAGTATCCGTGGAGCGAGGGTCAAAGATTCACAAAATGCGTCTGCGGTACAGGTAGCGGGTTGTGACCAGCAGATATGCAAAATATACTCACTAGAGATCGCATTGGGCATCTAGGTGACGAGCATTAAAACATGCTGGAAAGAAAAAGCGGCTATTTTTCACGAAGCCTTGCTGTATTTCGACAAAATGCTAAGCTAAGCGAACGTGCCGATCACAGATCGGCCTGCGATAGCGTATAAAGCTGTCCGACATCTGGCCCATGCAGCTCCCGGCCATTCAACTGTTCTGATACGAATATTGAGCTCCACCGCGGCTCTCGGTCAAGATACATTGGCGGTTGTCTGGGCGGCTTGCGTTATGCGGATTGAGTGACCGCTTTCTCGATTTTGCTGCGACCGCAATGCCGCGTCGCCGTCTGTCGGCTTCCCGCCCATCACGTCGATGATCACAGCAAGAACACTGTCCAACTGCCACGCCACCACCCACGTTCCCAACCGCGGAACAGGCCCAACCTCGATCACACAGATCCGCCATCCTCTGCCTATTTCACATCATCCCCCCACCATTGCCTTGAACATGGTCTCGCCGATGATCCGGATCGGGTGGCCTGCGGCCTGCATTTCCTCAGCTTTGCGGTGCTTGCTGCTTCCGGAGTGCCCGCCTAACACGGTCAGGTCCTGATCCCCCACCACCAGATAGGTGGTCAGCCGGGTGACACCGGCTTTCACGGTCATCCCGGATTGTGCAGCAAGATCGGCCGCGGCCTCGCGTGACAGGCCCAATGCGCCTGTGAACACCACGACTGCCCCGGCATACGGGCCAGCGGCATTGCCTTTGCGGGTGACAGATGACGGATACACCTTGCGTTTCGGGGCGACCAATTCATCGAAGGGAACACCCATATGCGCTTCGGCATGCAAGACCACCTGGGCTGCGGCGCGGGCGTCTTCGCCTGCGTCGTGGTGGCGGAAGTTCAGGTTCAGGACTTTCTTGAGGTTCCCCAAGCCATGCCCGCCATTGCCTTTCAACTCGGGCCAGGCACGGCGGGCGATGGTCACGCTGTCGATCCAACGGAAATCGGGCGCATCCCGCCCATAAGTGCGGCTGGCAGCATTCACGGCCTGTTTGTCGAAATTACTATGCTGAACCAGATGATGGCGGGACAAGACTGGAAAAAGAAGGTCAATCACGTCATCAAATCCAGGGGCATTCCTGACATGTTGTGGGCCAATCCCGTGAAGGCGGGTGTTGAAAGCATCGAAATCGGTGCGGGGGTTTACCAGCGTGGAAAAGGTATGGATGCGGTTGTCAGGCCAGACGCAGGCGAGGCCGATCTGACAGATGCTGGCCGCATCGCTGCAGGCGGTTTCTACGTCGAGTGCGATAAAGCGGAAATTGTCATCGGGGATCATGGTGTGCAACCCTGTGCATCCTCGAGTGTCCGGGCAAGCATCAAGCACCCCTCAATGTCCTCAAGATCCCTTTGCAACTGTCGGGTGACTTCGAGGTTCCGGCGGTGTTGGTCTATGAGATCAATGTGGCTGGCACGCAGGTCGCGATGGTCGGAAATCAGCGTGTTATGATCCCGCACAAGCCGGTTATGGGTGTCCAGCAGGTCATTGTATTCGCGCACCAGATTGTTGTGGTCACGCAGCAGGCGGTCATGCCTGTCCACGCATTCGGTCACGTTGGACCGGCAGGTGAAGCCTCGATAATCGCATTGGAAGCTGTCGAAACAGACCGCGTTCTGGTTGACGCATTTGCCGGAGCTGGAACAGACGGTTTCGCCGAACTCGAGGCATGTGGGCCGCGTTCCCATGTTGCACGAAAAGCTCTGACCCATGGCCGGGGTGGCCATGGACAGGACGCCCAGCAGGATCGCCGCGCGGATCACATCACCTCCAGTTTCGGCAGGGCGCGGACGATCTCCATGGTGCGCAGGCTGACGGTGATGACGCGTTGGAACAGTTCCAGCGGGTAGGCGGGGTTGTTCATCGTCTCGATGGCATAGCGGTTGGCGTCGTTTTCGATGCCGCTGTCCTTGTCCACCTTGACCACCTGGCGTTCCATCACCCATTCCAGCGCGGGCTTGCCGTTCACGACGTAGTCGTAGGCCTCCAAGGGCACGTCGGTCATGGTGATGTTGGCGTTGTAGATGACGGTGGTCTTGTCCTTTTCCTTGCCGTTCTTGCCGAAGGCCCATTTCGTGACTCGGTAGAAGGCCTCGGGGTTTTTGATGTCGGCCAGGCGCAGGTCGCCTTGCTTGATCGTGACCGGGTAGGGATCGACCGTTTCATAGTTCACGTGCAGGTCGCCGAGTTCGCGGCCCGCGCGGCTGAAGGCCCAGAAGTCGGCGGCGGTCTTTACGCGGGGGATGCGGGGCAGCTCCTTGGACAGGTTGTCGGCGTATTTCGCGCGGTAATCCTCGGAATGCAGCAGGCCGTAGACGTAGTAGAACAGGTCTTCCTTGGTGATCGTCTCGCCGGGATAGGCATCTTGGAAGTGCTTCAGGCCAACATCGGTTATGCCGTCGCGGACGCTGTACGCAAGTTCTTCGGTGTCTGTTGCAAACAAGTCTTCGTCGTCGGTCTCAACATTTACCCCGAAGAGCTTCAGTGGAAAGCACTGACCAGAATCAATCGTGTGTAGGTTGGGGATTTTGTCGGTCATTAGTGCAGCGAAGCCTGCACGAGCGCCTAACCCACTGACGCAGATCACAAGGTTTTCTTCGGCACCCGTTGGGAAAATGCGGGGGAGCTGCCCTGTTCGATGGTTGAACATCCGATCATAGTAAAGCCAAGTCTTCTGGAATGGTCGGTAAGCGGCAACTGTTGCAGCTTCTTGACGAAACTCTCCCGATTTGCCCCGTTCAAGGGGCGGTATGAGGCTGCTTGACCAACTTATCTGCCTTGGGTCTGTGTTTATAACGTCTGTCGCCTTTGTGCCCTGCGGCATTAAGGAAAACTTGACAACCTCTTCGTTGTAGGTTGCGATCATAGCTTCCATGCTCTCGAGCAACTTTTGCTCTGACGCGTTGTAGCACCATGCATCGCGATTGGAGTTTATTCCAAGCGTATAGGTTTCAAACAGAACGTCTTTTGATTTTGTCTTTTTATCCCCAATCCGGATGAATGCTTCAAAGCTAGAATCGCGCTGGTTCAACCAGTCATGATGCTCATCAGGAATAATCACCTGCCATTTGGCAGAATCTGTTATGCCCTTCAGGCTTCGAAAATTCTTGATGATGCTCAGTTTTTCCTTCTCGGGTATATTGTCGCCGATATCATGGAAATGGATATTGCCGTAGCGTGTCGCATTGGGGTTCTTTACAAAAACAGAGATCGCAATTCCGGTCATGCTCCCAGAACCAAAGACGTTCCCACCTTCGCCAGCCTTACCCTTGCTGAGCATATTCTTTCGAATATCACCCCTTAAGTGAAAGACAAAAAGGTCAGAGTACTCCTCTGCAAGACACTTCCGCATTCCGTCTGCGAACTGCCTTTCGCACCACGCACTTCCCGACACAAATGCCATCACGCCGCCTGACTTGCCAAGCCGGTCGCTACCCCACCGAATGGCACGGATGTAGCTGTCATATAGGTTTTTGATTGAAGTTTGTTTTGAATGGGCAACGTAGGAGTCTCGGATGCGCCCATCCAAGCTCGGATAGTCCACATTCGCATTATTGTCGTTCGCACTGCCTTGCCCCGCCGAATAAGGCGGGTTTCCCACGATCACCCTAATATCCGTCGCCTTCTGTCGCTTCCGCCGTTCCGAGTTGTCGGGCATGTAATGCGAAATCAGATCGTCGCTTTCATACATCTGGAACGTGTCGGTCAGGCAGATGCCCTCGAACGGCACATAGTCGCCGCCCTGCAGCCCGT
>JAFIEM010000119.1 GCA_020832555.1 Natronohydrobacter sp.
TGAAAGTCGGGGCGTTGAAGGAAATCAAACCGGGTGAGGCGCGGGTCGCGCTGACGCCTGACAGTGCCGCACAGATCCAGAAGCTTGGTCATGAGTGCTTCGTGCAATCGGGCGCGGGTCTTGCGGCCGGATTCAGCGATGCGCTGTATCAGGCTGCGGGCGTGACCGTCTGTGCCGATGCGCGCGCGCTGGCGGAAGCGGTGGATGTGGTCATCAAGGTGCGCGAGCCCGAGATGAGCGAGATCGAGCTTCTGCGCGAAGGGCAGACCTTGATTTCCTTCTTCTGGCCCGCCCAGAACGCGGAGATGCTGGAAGCCGCGAAAGCGCGCGGGGCGACTGTGGTCGCGATGGATATGGTGCCGCGGATTTCCCGTGCGCAGAAGATGGATGCGCTCTCGTCCATGGCCAATATCGCGGGCTACCGGGCCGTGATCGAGGCAGGCAGTAATTTCGGGCGTTTCTTTACCGGTCAGGTGACTGCTGCGGGCAAGATCCCGCCTGCGCGCGTGCTGATCGTGGGGGCTGGCGTTGCGGGTCTTGCGGCAATCGGAACCAGCGTGTCGCTTGGTGCGATCACCATGGCGTTCGATGTGCGCCCCGAAGTGGCGGAACAGATTGAATCGATGGGCGCGGAATTCGTGTTCCTGGAGTTCGACGAGGCTGCAACCGATGGCGCGGAAACCGGCGGTTATGCCGCGCCCTCCAGCCCTGAATTCCGCGAAAAGCAGTTGGCGAAATTCCGCGAGCTGGCCCCGAATGTCGATATTGTCATCACCACCGCGCTGATCCCCGGACGCCCTGCGCCGAAGCTCTGGACCGAGGATATGGTCCAGATGATGAAGCCCGGATCGGTGATCGTGGATCTGGCCGCCGAGAAGGGCGGGAACTGTGATCTGACGGTCATGGATGAGCGGCTGGTGACAGAAAACGGTGTGGTGATCATCGGCTATACCGATTTCCCCAGCCGGATGGCTGCGCAGGCCTCGACGCTCTATTCCACGAATATCCGGCATATGCTGCATGATCTGACGCCCGGCAAGGATGGGGTCATCAACCATAATATGGAAGATGATGTCATTCGCGGGGCCACGGTGACGCATGAGGGCGCTGTGACCTTCCCGCCGCCGCCGCCCAAGGTGAAGGCGATTGCCGCCAAGCCCAAGGAAAAGGTCAAGGAACTGACCCCGGAAGAGAAGCGCGCCAATGAAATCGCGGCCTTCAAGGCCGAGACCAGGATGCAGGTCGGGCTTTTGCTGGGCGGTGCGGCCTTTGTCATGGCGGTGGGTCTGGTTGCGCCCGAAAGCTTCATGCGCAATTTCATCATCTTCGTGCTGGCCGTCTTTGTGGGCTTCCAGGTGATCTGGAAGGTCAGCCATTCCCTGCACACGCCGCTGATGGCGGTGACGAATGCGATTTCCTCGATCATCATCGTGGGGGCGCTGTTGCAGATCGGGTCGAGTTCCATCCTGATCACGCTTCTGGCGGCGCTGGCGCTGTTGATGGCGGCGGTGAATATCTTTGGTGGCTTCCTGGTGACACGGCGCATGCTCGCCATGTTCCAGAAATCCTGACGGCAGGAGGAATAAGAGATGGATTTCGGATTTACAGTTGCGGCCTATGCCGTCGCAACAGTTCTCTTCGTCCTGTCGCTGGGCGGTCTTTCGGGACAGGAAAGCGCGAAACGCGCGATCTGGTACGGCATTGCGGGGATGACCGTCGCAGTGGTCGCGATGCTGGTCGGCCCCGGCTCTGGCCTCTGGGCGCTGTCGCTGGCGCTGATCGCGATTGGCGGTGTGGTCGGCTGGCAATTGGCGACCCGCGTGCAGATGACGCAGATGCCGGAACTGGTGGCCTTCATGCATTCGCTGGTCGGTCTGGCGGCGGTGCTGGTCGGTCTGAACGCGCATCTGGAAATCGGGCGCGTGGCCGAGGCGTTCATGGCCGCAGACTTGCCCTTCCCGCAGCCCAAAGGGCTGATGTCGGTTCCGGCCTATGAGCTGTGGCTGAGCCTGACAAATTTCGCGGCCATCATCGGCAAGAAAACCGCTGTGGAAATCACCATTCTGCGGGTCGAACTGATGCTTGGGATCTGGATCGGGGCTGTGACCTTTACCGGCTCGATCATCGCCTATGGCAAGCTGGCGGGGCGCGTGGATACGGCGGCGAAGCAGCTTCCGGGCGGGCATATGCTGAATGCCGCAGCGGCGGTGGGCTCACTGGTCGCGGCGGGGCTGTATCTGGCCTTCGCGGACAGCGCGGGCGCGTCGATCTTCTTTCTGTTCGTGCTGACGGCTTTGGCGCTGTTCATCGGCTATCACCTGATCATGGGCATTGGCGGGGCGGATATGCCGGTCGTGGTGTCGATGCTGAACTCCTATTCGGGTTGGGCCGCGGCGGCGATCGGCTTCTCGCTGGGCAACGAACTGTTGATCGTTGTGGGCGCATTGGTCGGCTCTTCGGGGGCGATCCTGTCCTATATCATGTGCAAGGCGATGAATCGCAGCTTCATCAGCGTGATCCTGGGCGGCTTTGGCGGCACCTCCGGTCCGCAGATGGAAGTCGAGGGCGAGCAGGTGGCGATTGATGCCGCTGGCGTGGCTGCGTCGCTGAACGAGGCCGACAGCGTGGTCATCGTGCCGGGCTATGGCATGGCGGTGGCGCAGGCGCAGCAGAGCGTGTCGGAACTGACCCGCAAGCTGCGCGCCAAGGGCAAGACTGTGCGCTTCGCCATTCACCCGGTCGCAGGCCGTTTGCCGGGGCATATGAACGTGCTGCTGGCCGAGGCCAAGGTGCCCTATGACATCGTGCTGGAGATGGACGAGATCAATGACGACTTCCCGTCCACGGATGTGGTGATCGTGATCGGGTCCAATGACATCGTGAACCCGGCGGCGCAGGAAGACCCGAACAGCCCGATTGCCGGGATGCCGGTTCTGGAAGTGTGGAAGGCGAAACAGGTTTTCGTGTCCAAGCGCGGGCAGGGGACCGGCTATTCGGGCATCGAGAACCCGCTGTTCTACAAGGACAATACGCGGATGTTCTATGGGGATGCGAAGGCGTCGGTGGATAGTCTGTTGCCGATGATTGATTGATCGTTGAGTGAGATGGAAAAGGCCCCCGTTTTCGGGGGCCTTTTTTGTTCGATTAAGCAGTCGTTCCAGTATCTTGGGCTTCGACTCTTTGTGAACGTTCAACCCCATCAGTTTTCATACCCAGCGTAAGAGCGCCTTCCCAACTTGCGTTGCGGATCACTGCGCCACGAATTGAAGTGCCAAACATCCATGCACCTTCAAATCGCGTCGTAACAATGCTGGCACCATCTAACGATGCGCTTACGAGTGTCGCAGCTTCCAGCCACGTTTCCATCAAAGATGCGCCGTCTAAGCGCACGTCCAGCAATACCGATCCTGCCATTTTTGCATACGCAAGCGTGCAGCCTTCTAGTCTTGCGTGGATCAATCTTGCGCCCTCTAGCCTTGCGCCCGTTAACTTCGCTCCCGAGAAAATAGCATCAGAACGGTCAGAGCGAACGCTGCTCATGTCGGCACGCTGCAAGTTCGCATTGCTCAAATCCAAGCGGTAGCCTCGATAGTCATCGAGTTTTTTTGTCCAAACAGAAAGCTCTCGAAGGAATGCTTCAAGGTTTTCTTCTTTCAGCACTTGCCCCTCGGATATATCAAAGCTCTTTAAATTACCGTCATCGAAGGGCCATCTTGTATTGCTATCAGGAGGATTTGGCCAAGCGGCTTCTACAAGCCTTTGTTCAGAACTTCGCCTTCCGATAACCTTCAAAGCGAGAGCGACATCGGATCGTGGTGAACTCAAGTTTTTTGCCCATTCAAGAGCAAGCAGGTTATGGAAATCAAACCTCACTTTGCTCCATACCAGATGCGTCTCGCGCTCTTCCTCGGTCGCGTCATCCTTCAGTGGCACCCATTCCCCTAACGGAAAATCCACCGGCTTCCGCGCATTCGAGTTCTCGCGGATATAGGCGCAGAGGATTTCCATCACCCGCACATGGTCGCGGCCCTTGTCATTCGTGGTCGAATCCTGCGCGATGCGTTCCAGCGACAGGATCGCGCCCATGCGCACCTCGATATTCGGCATGGTTTCTTCGACTATTGTTGGTCTTGAGAAATCGGGGTTTCCATCCGCGTCCTTTTCGAAGACCTTCTTACCCTTGGAGTTGGTCAGGTGCCCTTTTACCGTTTTCTCCGCCCCCAACTGCTCGACCGCTTTATTGATGCGGTCGGTCATGTGGCCTTCCTGCTCCAGCCGGTTGGTCTTGTGGCGCAGATAGGTGCCATAGATCACGAAAGGCGCACCCAGAAACGCCGCGATCAGCGCACCGAGGCCGAGGGAGCCGCCTGCCAGTGGCGCGTTCGTGACCCCGCCGTTGAACACCTGCCACAGACCCAAGAGCGTCTGCATCAGAATCCAAAGCCACACCGTCCCGAAGATCGCGAAAATACCGCGAAATTCAGTTTTTGCGTCCTTGGGAATGAACCAAAGCACAGTTGCGGCGATAGGAAAGGAAAGCAGGCTTAGAATTAAGTATACATCCTGCAATGTCAGAAAAGGCAGGGTGAGGGTCACGGGATCGCTGGTCATGGCGCACTTTCAGGACTGGACAGGCCAAGACTAGCCGGGAGTGAGTGGCCGTTCAATCGCCGGGATATCCGCGTGTCGGGCCGGGGCGAGGGGAGAGCCGGAAGGGACCGTCTGTTGCTGCCCGCGTCTCTCGTCCCAAGGCAACGCCAGGGGCACGGCAATTTTAACGAAACCTGCAGAAACTGCGGCTATCCTCACCCCTGCAGGATGCGTGCCCTGCCGCGCCTGACCCTCCGCTAGCGCGACACGGCGCGCGGGGTTTTTGCCGCCGGGGGCAGAAATCCCTTGATCCGGGCGCGCGGCAAGGTGACGATTGGGGACGGGACTCGCGCCCAGAGTGAGGAGATCGCATGAAAGGTATCGTTTTCGTTGAATTGCTGAAGATGGCCGAGGAAGTGCTTGGCGAAGAAGTGGTGGATGAGATCATCGAGAGCAGTGAGCTTGCCTCTGGCGGGGCCTATAGCGCTGTGGGCAATTATCCCTGTTCGGAACTGATGACGCTGGTGCAGGGGCTGTCGGCGCATACCGGAACCTCGCAGGCCCGGTTGCAGCATCTGTTCGGCGAGTGGATGCACCGGCATTTCGTGACCTCTTATCCGGGGTTCTTCGTGAACAAGCCCGATGCGCTAGCGATGCTCTCGGCGATTGATGCGGAAGTGCATGTCGAGGTGCGCAAACTCTATCCGGATGCCGAATTGCCCACATTCGAGGTGCAGGATCTGGATGCGCAGGGGATGCGGATGGTCTATCGCTCGCCGCGCCCGCTGGCGGATTTCTGTCACGGTCTGGTCGATGCCTGCATCACCCATTTCGGGCGGCCTGCGGATGTGGTGCGCAAGGATTGCCCTGCGACGGGCGGCGGTGCCGAGAGCGAATTCACGATCACATACCGGACATAAGGGGGCCGGATGGGCGATCCGCCGAAGATTTCGCTGGTTTCGCATGCGCGGCTGACATCGGGGGGCAATGTGCCCTCGGGGCCGGTGTCACGGGGCCGGTATGAGCGGGAACGGCGCGCGCGTCAGGAAGCGGAAGCGGTGCTGGAAGCCAAGAGCCGGGAATTATTCGAGGCCAATCAGGCGCTGCGGCGGCAGGCGGCGTCGCTGGAAGCCGCCGTGCAGGCGCGCACGGCCGATCTGGAAGCGGCGCGGGCGCAGGCCGAGGAAGCCAATGCCGCGAAATCCATCTTTCTTGCCAGCATGAGCCATGAAATCCGCACGCCGCTGAACGGGGTTCTGGGCATGGCGGCGGCGCTGGGGGAAACCGATCTGAGCCCGGAACAGGCGCGGATGCTGGCGATGATCCTCGAATCCGGGGATATGTTGCAGAATGTGCTGAATGATATTCTGGATCTCTCGAAGGTCGAGGCGGGGAAATTCGAGATCGAGACGGTTGCTTTTGATCTGGGCGCGATCATGGCCACGGTCGAGACCATGTATGGGCTGAAAGCGCGGGAGAAGGGGCTGGAATTCGAGGTGACGCTGGCGCCGGGCTCTGGTGGCTGGGTGCGCGGAGATCCGACGCGGGTGCGGCAGATTCTGGGCAATCTGATCTCGAATGCGATCAAGTTCACGGCGCAGGGCCGCGTCACGGCGGCGCTGGATCAGGTGGCGGTGGCTTCCGGGCAGGAGGTGCATCTGATGGTGCGCGATACCGGTCCGGGTATCCCGGCGGGTCAGCTGGCCACATTGTTCGAGCCCTATGCACAGTCCTCGCCCGAGATTGCGCGCCATTTCGGCGGTACCGGGCTTGGCTTGTCGATTTCGCGCAAACTGTGCCGGTTGCTGCAGGGCGATCTGACGGTGGAGAGTGTCGAAGGGCAGGGCACCACATTCCGGGCTTGGTTTCAGGTGGGGGAGGCCGCGCCGCCGCAAGGGGTGGCACCGGCCACGTCCGAGGCGGAGTTCGAGGATCTGCTGCGCGCGCGCCCGCTGCGGCTGCTGGCGGCAGAGGATAACCGCACCAACCAGATCGTGCTGCGCAGTCTGCTGGCGCGGTTCGATCTGACGCTGGAGATTGTCGCGGACGGGGCGGCGGCGCTGGCGGCCTGGGAGCGGGATGCGCCCGATCTGATCCTGATGGATGTGCAGATGCCGCAGATGACCGGGCTGGAGGCGACCGCCGCGATCCGGGCGCGGGAAGGGGCGCAGGGGCGGCCCCGGACGCCGATCATTGCGCTCTCGGCCAATACGATGCGCCATCAGGTCGAGGAATATCTTGCGGTCGGGATGGATGCCTGTGTGCCCAAGCCCTTCCAGCGCGCGGCGCTGTTGCGGGCGATGCTGGGGTGGTTGGAGGGGCGCTCGGAGGACGAAAAGTCCACAGCCGTCTATCGGACAGACTGCAGCAGAGGTTGACGCTGAAGCTGAGGAGGAACGCGCCGGCCCTAGGCCGCCATTCAAGAGCGACTGGCCGCCGTCATGCAGTTGCCCACGACCTAGGTCAAAACTGAACGAAAGCGGTAGGACAAGTCTGTCCGTCGCGCTAAAAAACCCTCAATAGACCGAGGTGACCCCGGCGATTGACATCCACCGCCCGAAACAGCTCGGTTGCACTACGCCAACCGACATCCGGCTCGAAAAAAGCTTGCTCTCGTGGCTTCGTCAGGCGATCTTGATGTCGAATGGTAGACCTCTCGGGGAATGTCGGGGGAGACTTCGAAGCGGTAGGGAGTGAACGCAATGTCAAGCCTTCGAGAAATTGTTGACTTTAATTTAGATTCGAGACGAAATACTTTTTCACTTCTCATCGGTGAACCAATTCTTTCTCATTTAGTCCGAAATTCGCCTATGGTATTAGTGCATGACACACCGCGAAGATCTATCGAGATAAATGGTTTCAGACTAGAGGCCATTTCCCCGGAGGCAATTAGGATCGGGTGCCACTTTCGCGAGCGGCGCTTTCATTGGGCGCCAAGGGGGCGACGTGGGCTTCGTAGCGGCGAAACAAATTGCAGAATAAGCTTTTTCACTCGATTTATCGTGAAAGATAAGTCCGTATTCGCGACTAGCTATGGCGCCATCCTAAGCAGACAGTGCAGAAGTAGTGGTCTATTTTCGGCCACTTCATGGGCTAATTGGGTGACTGAGGCGATGAGTTTTGCAATAACTTTGGGTCAGGGAAAGTTTTCTCTTTATGACGCTGCAATCATCTTTGGTTCACTTTATACGCTCATGCGTGATCGTGTATACGGGTTGCCAATTGTGGTGAGAGAGATTGTGGACGATGCCTCGTTGAATCTTTCGAGAGGGTTTGCAATCCTTGATCAACTTGTTGATATTGAGAGAGATCACGATGATATTTTCCTGAATCGTGTTCGATTAACTGAAAAAGGTATTTGGCTGGATTTTAAGTTTCCAAGAATTGAAAGAGTTTCTTCTCGTATTAAGGAATTGCACTTGGAGTGGGTTGCGTTGTAGCTCTGTTTCAAGCTTTCTTATGTTTGGCCTACCGCGGATCTTCTTCCACGATCTAAAGATTCTAGTGTTTTTCAAAGCTATTAATTTGAATTTTGCTGCAAGGTGCTCTTGAAACATACTCCTTCGTTGGCACCAATTCAGATCGCCAATTATTAAGACGAAGTCCGCTTGGCAAGCGAGGCCGAACACCCCCCGGATCACCCCCTGTTCCATGGCGACGGTGGTCTGGCCCAAGAGATCGGCGGGGCTTAGGCGCGCAGCGGCGAAAACGCTATGACAGAACGTTAGTGCTGTTGACACTTCATCTTGTGACTACCAGCAAAATCTGAGCGTCCGAAGCGGACGCCCGAAAGGTCCGCCCCCCCTCACTCGTCCTTCGTCCGCTCCGCGAAAAGATCCTCCAGATCCGGGTCGTGGATTTCTTCCTCGATGATTTCGGCAATCGCCTCATCCTGCGAAATATCCTGCGCGGCGGTTGTGGCTTCGGGTTCGGCCTCGGGCGTGCCCTGCGCCATCGTGATGGTCAGGCCGCTGGACGAGAGCGATTTGCCCGCGCGCTCCAATGCATTGACGGTCAGGCGCAGGGCCTCGCCACGGCCTGCGTTGAAATTCGTCACCGCAGGGTCGATCCAGCCCGCGCAGGTGAAGCGCGCGGCGCCGTCGGACACGTCTGACAGCCAGACCGCCGGGCCGGGGTCGTCGAGGATGAAACCGGCGTCATGAAGCGCGTCGAGCATGATCGCGCGCGCGCCGCTCAGGTTGCCGGGATTGGGCACCGAGAGGGTGAAGGTGAAGCGGCGCTGGGGGTGGCGCGAGAAATTGGTGATCTTGGCCTTGAACACGGTCGCATTGGGGATGCGGACATGGTTGCCATCGGCGGTCAGCAGG
>JAFIEM010000120.1 GCA_020832555.1 Natronohydrobacter sp.
AGAACCGGCCATCTCGGTTGTCGGCACCGGTCAAAATGGTTGACGCTCTACACCGTCGTGCCGGACGTGCGTCAGCGGTCGTGGGCCTGCATCCCGCCGCGCTGCGCCAGTACGAGACCTATGTCGGCGATCTGGAAGGGGTGTTCGCGGCCGGGATATCACCCGACACCGAGGATGCCGCCGAACGCATCAGGCGCCTGATCTCCCGTGTCGTGGTCACACCGGAGGAAACAGGCTTCAAGATAAGGCTGGAGGGCCGACTTTCCGAACTCATGGAAGCCCCGAACCTCTATCCCAACATGCGCATCAGGGCGTCGGGGGGAACGGTGGTAGCGGAGGAGGGACTTGAACCCCCGACACGCGGATTATGATTCCGCTGCTCTAACCAACTGAGCTACTCCGCCACAATCCACAGCGCTCTAAGCCACCGTCACGGTGGCGTCAAGCCCCGTGCAGATACAAATGCCATAGTCGGCGAGGGCGCGTTTTCTGACCCATTTCGGCCAACACAAAGCGCTTTGATCACGGTATGAAACGCAGCCTGGCCCGACTTTCCCCCCGCCCGCATCTGACCCGTCTGCAACACCGCCCAGCGGCTCTTGTCGGGCCAACACGCTTGGCATATACGCCGATCATGTCCGCGATACCTGCAAACCGCCCAGACCTGCCTGCCGAGATTGCCCGGCGGCGCACCTTTGCCATCATCAGCCACCCTGATGCGGGCAAGACCACGCTGACCGAGAAATTCCTGCTGTTCGGGGGGGCGATCCAGATGGCGGGGCAGGTGCGTGCCAAGGGCGAGGCGCGGCGCACGCGCTCGGATTTCATGCAGATGGAAAAGGATCGCGGCATCTCTGTCTCGGCCTCTGCGATGTCGTTCGATTTTGACAGGTTTCGCTTCAATCTGGTGGACACGCCCGGCCACTCGGATTTCTCGGAAGATACGTTTCGCACCCTGACCGCGGTCGATGCCGCGATCATGGTGATCGATGGCGCCAAGGGGGTGGAATCGCAGACCCGCAAGCTGTTCGAGGTCTGCCGCCTGCGCGATCTGCCGATCCTGACCTTCTGCAACAAGATGGATCGCGAAAGCCGCGAGACCTTTGATATCATCGACGAGATCCAGCAAAATCTGGCAATTGACGTCACGCCCGCAAGCTGGCCCATCGGGCAGGGGGCCGAGTTTCTGGGATGCTATGACCTGCTGAACGACCGGCTGGAGCTGATGGACCGCGCGGACCGCAACAAGGTCGGGCAAAGTGTCGTGCTGGAAGGGTTGGATGACCCGGCGATGGAACAGCACATCCCGACCGACATGCTGGCGCAGCTTCGCGAAGAGGTCGAGATGGCGCGCGAATTGCTGCCACCCCTGGACCCGAAATCCGTGCTGGAAGGGCATCTGACGCCGATCTGGTTCGGATCGGCGATCAATTCCTTCGGTGTCAAGGAGTTGATGCAGGGCATCGCCAGTTATGCGCCCGAACCGCAGCCCCAGCGCACCGATACCCGCGAGATCGCGCCCGAAGAAGGCAAGGTCACGGGCTTCGTGTTCAAGGTGCAGGCCAATATGGACCCCAAGCACCGCGACCGTGTTGCTTTTGTGCGCCTCGCCTCGGGGCATTTTGAACGCGGGATGAAGCTGGCGCATGTGCGCACGAAAAAGCAGATGACAGTGGCTTCTCCGGTCCTGTTTCTGGCGGCGGACCGGGAACTGGCGGAAGAAGCCTGGGCGGGCGATATCATCGGCATTCCGAACCACGGGCAATTGCGCATCGGCGATGCGCTGACCGAGGGCGAGGGGCTGCGCTTTACCGGCATCCCCAGTTTCGCGCCCGAATTGCTGCAGGCCTGCAGGGCGGGGGACCCGCTGAAGGCCAAGCATCTGGACAAGGCGCTCATGCAATTCGCCGAGGAAGGCGCGGCCAAGGTGTTCAAGCCGCAATTCGGGTCGGGGTTCGTGGTCGGCGTGGTCGGGCAGCTACAGTTCGAGGTTCTGGCGAGCCGGATCGAGATGGAATACGGGCTGCCCGTGCGGTTCGAGCCGACGCAGTTCACCTCGGCCCGCTGGGTCGCAGGCGAAAAGGCCGAGGTCGATGCCTTTGCTGCCGCCAACAAGCAGCACATGGCCACCGACAGCGATGGCGACCCGGTCTTCATGACCCGCCTGCAGTGGGATATCGACCGTGTCGCGCGCGATTATCCCGGCATCCGCCTGACCGCCACCAAGGAACTGCACGGCAGCTAGACCAGGTGCCGGGTCACTCTTTCGGCGCGTCGGGGTCGGGCTGACTGATTCCCAGAAACAGGCGTTTCAGGGGGATGGCCCAGATCAGCCCCAGCACAGCGTAGATCACGAGTTCGATCAGGAAATGTGGCCGCTCGAAAAGCGCCACCACATTCAGCGCCACGATGATATAGAGCGGCAATGCGATCACGAGCGCAAACAGCGCCCAGCGGCGACGGGCTTTCCACGATAAGGTCATCAATCTGCAAACGGGTCCCTGACCAGGATGGTATCTTCGCGTTCCGGTGATGTGGAAAGTAGTGCCACAGGACAATCGATCAACTCTTCGATCCGGCGGACATATTTGATGGCATTGGCGGGCAGGTCAGCCCAGGACCGCGCGCCCTCGGTCGACTCGGTCCAGCCCGGCATATCCTCATAGACCGGTTCGCAGCGCGCCTGCGCGTCCGAGGCCGTGGGCAGATAGTCCAGCACCTGCCCGTCCAGCCGGTAACCGACACAGACCCGCAAGGTGGTGAACCCGTCCAGCACATCCAGTTTGGTCAGTGCAATGCCGTTGACACCCGATGTCGCGCAGGTCTGGCGCACCAGACAGGCATCGAACCAGCCGCAGCGGCGCTTGCGGCCCGTGGTGGTGCCGAATTCATGCCCGCGCTCGCCCAGTCGCTGGCCATCATCATCCGACAATTCGGTGGGGAAGGGGCCTTCGCCGACGCGGGTGGTATAAGCCTTGACGATCCCCAGCACATAATCGATCGCGCCCGGCCCAAGGCCCACGCCCGTCGCCGCCTGCCCCGCAATCACGTTGGAGGAGGTGACATAAGGATATGTGCCGAAATCCACATCCAGAAGCGCGCCTTGCGCCCCTTCAAACAGGATGCGCTTGCCCGCCTTGCGCTTTTCACTCAGCACTTTCCACACAGGCGCGGCATAGGGCAGGATCTGCGGCGCAAGCATGCGCAACTTGTCCAGCAGCGTGTTACGGTCGATCGGGTCCATGCTCAGACCGGTGCGAAGCGCATTGTGATGGACCAGCGCACGGTCGACACGGGTCTGCAATGTCGCATCATCGGCCAGATCGGCCACGCGGATCACGCGGCGGCCGACCTTGTCCTCATAGGCGGGGCCGATACCGCGCCCGGTGGTGCCGATCTTGGCGACCGAGTTCTGCGATTCGCGCGCGCGGTCCAGTTCCCCATGAAAGGGCAGGATCAGCGGCGTGTTTTCGGCGATCATCAGAGTGTCGGATGTGATTGCCACGCCCTGGGCGCGAACTGTCTCGATTTCCTCGAGCAGGTGCCAGGGGTCCAGCACGACGCCATTGCCGATCACCGACAGCTTGCCGCCGCGCACCACCCCCGAGGGCAGCGCATGCAGCTTGTAGACCTTGCCATCTATGACAAGCGTATGGCCGGCGTTATGGCCGCCCTGAAAGCGGGCCACCACATCGGCCCGCTCGGACAGCCAGTCAACCAGCTTGCCTTTCCCCTCGTCCCCCCATTGGGCGCCGACGACAACCACATTGGCCATGCAAGGCTCCTCCAGATGCAGCGTGAACCGACGCCTCTCTTAGCGCTTTGCCGCGCGGGGGAAAACCGCAAACGCATGCGGCAGCGCTTTGCCGGGGCGCTTGCGACAGGGGTTGCGGGCAAGGCGGCCAGCGCCTAAGTAGGGCGCAACATGAAAGACGGGTTGTCCTGATGCAGAATGTCATTCTGATTGTCCATCTCCTGCTGGCGCTGTCGCTGATCGGTGTCGTGTTGGTGCAGCGCTCCGAAGGGGGCGGTCTGGGCATTGGCGGTGGTGGCGACAGCAACCCCACTGCGGGTCGTCCGCCGCTGACAGCGATGGCCAAGCTGACATGGGGCCTGGCGATTGCATTCATCGCAACCTCGCTGACATTGACCATCATTGCGGCCCAGCAATCGGCGACCTCCTCGGTGCTTGACCGGATGGGTACGCCCACCGAACCCAGCGCACCCACCACCCCGGACCTTCCGGTAGGCGATACGCTTCTGCCCCCGCCGGCGGATGACGATTCGCTGACGCCGCCGCCTGCGGACTGATCCAAAACACAATCGGTAGAGTGGCGCCGCTTTCTGGCGCCATCATCTTGCGGTGCGCCGCGATCTGAGCTACATCTCAAATCCCGTGATGGTAGTGACATGCGCACTGCCCGCAACGCATTTCATTCTGCACTCACGGGGGCCCGGCATACATGGCGCGTTACGTTTTCATTACAGGCGGTGTGGTCTCGTCGCTGGGCAAGGGGCTGGCCTCTGCCGCGCTGGGGGCGTTGCTGCAGGCACGCGGGTTTACCGTGCGGCTGCGCAAGCTAGACCCCTATCTGAATGTCGATCCCGGCACGATGTCGCCCTTTGAGCATGGCGAGGTTTTCGTCACTGATGACGGGGCGGAAACGGATCTCGACCTGGGCCATTACGAGCGGTTTACCGGCGTGGCCGCGCGCAGGACTGATTCGGTGTCATCGGGGCGGATCTATTCCAACGTGCTGGAGAAAGAGCGCCGTGGCGATTATCTGGGCAAGACCATTCAGGTGATCCCGCATGTCACGAACGAGATCAAGGATTTCCTTGCCATAGGCGAAGATGAGGTCGATTTCATGCTGTGCGAGATCGGCGGCACGGTCGGAGATATCGAGGGCCTGCCATTTTTCGAGGCGATCCGCCAGTTCAGCCATGAACGCCCGCGGGGGCGGTGCATTTTCATGCACCTTACATTGCTGCCCTATCTGTCGGCCAGTGGCGAGTTGAAAACCAAGCCCACGCAGCATTCGGTCAAGGAGCTGCAATCCATCGGCATTGCGCCCGATGTGCTTGTCTGCCGGTCCGAACAGCCCATCCCCGAAAAAGAGCGCCAGAAGATTGCGCTGTTCTGCAATGTCCGCCCCGATGCAGTGATCCCCGCCTATGATCTGAAATCGATCTATGAGGCGCCGCTTGCGTATCACGCGGCGGGGCTGGATCAGGCTGTGCTGGATGCGTTCGACATCACCCCCGCCCCGCGCCCGAACCTGACGCGCTGGGAGGACGTGATGGACCGCCTGACCCACCCGGAAGGCGAAGTGCGTATCGCGATTGTCGGCAAATATGTTCAGTTGGAGGATGCGTATAAATCGATCAAGGAAGCGCTGGTGCATGGCGGCATCGCCAACCGGGTCAAGGTGCATGTCGAATGGATCGATGCCAGCGTCTTTGACAGTGCCGACCCGTCCCATGCGCTGGAAGATTTCCATGCGATCCTTGTCCCCGGCGGGTTTGGCGAACGCGGCACCGAAGGCAAGATCCGGGCCGCGACCTATGCCCGCGAGAAGAAGATCCCCTATTTCGGTATCTGCCTGGGGATGCAGATGGCCTGTATCGAGGCCGCGCGCAATCTGGCCGAGATACCGGATGCCGGGTCCGAGGAATTTGACCACGAGGCCGGTAAGAAACGGTTCACGCCTGTGGTCTATCACCTCAAGGAATGGGTGCAGGGCAATCACAAGGTGGAACGCAAGGTCAGTGACGACAAGGGCGGAACCATGCGACTGGGCGCCTATACCGCCACGCTGCAACCGGGCTCTCGCGTTGCCGGGATTTATGGCAGCACCCGGATCGAGGAACGCCACCGCCACCGGTATGAGGTCGATACCGCCTTTCGCGAAGCGCTGGAAGGCAAGGGGTTGAACTTTTCGGGGATGTCACCTGATGGAAAGCTGCCCGAGATCGTGGAGCATGAGGGGCATCCGTGGTTCATCGGGGTGCAGTTCCACCCCGAACTGAAGTCCAAGCCCTTCGACCCGCACCCGCTATTCGCCGATTTCGTGCGCGCCGCGGTCGAGGTCAGCCGTCTGGTCTGATCTGTCGTGGGCAGACAAGCCCATGTCGCAGCCAGACGGACACAAGGGCGCGCGTTGTGCCATGTAGCGGCGCATGGAAAACGCGTCACCCCCGCCCTTGTTGTCAGCCAGCCCCTCTTGGGTCTATCTGCTGCGTGACTTTCTGGCCATGTATCGCGCCATTCCCGCCGGGGGCAGCGCCACGATCCGGGCGCATCAGCGACAGGTGCGCGAACGTATCGGCGGCGTGTTGCGCGCAAATCCTGTCCTGCGCGAAACGGATGCCGCGCGCAAACCCGTGACAGCGCATCTGCCGCGCGCGCTGGATCAGGGGCGCAAGACCCCGATGTCTGATGTCATCCGCAGCATTGACGGGCTGAAGGGCGAATTGTCCTGGCAATACGGTTATGAAAAGGTGCCGCGCGGGCTGGACCAGAAATATGCCTATACGGAACTGGTCGGACCGACCGGACCGGTGCCCAGCGATCAGATCATCCTCGGCCTGGTGCTGTTCGCGCCTGATTGTGTCTACCCCGCGCATGCGCATGAGGGGATCACCGAATCCTATATCTGCCTGTCAGGCGCGATGTCGCAGAACGACCAGGGCGTGTATGTGCCGGGATCGATGATCTTCAACCCGCCGGGGCGTACGCATCGCATTACGGTGGCGGATCTGGAACCTTCACTGCTGGCCTATGCCTGGTTGGGGGCGCCGGAAAAGCTGGTGTCGCAGAGAATGGTGTTTACCCGTAAATCCCGCCGTGGCGGGGCCTGATACGGGCAGGTATCGGCGCGCAAGAGGCACGCGCCGAACCACCGTTTACCAGAACAGCAAAACCAGCAAGGTTGCCCAGAAGCCCAGCCCCAGCAGCATGAAGGGGATGATCCACCAGCCTGACCGTTTCAGACGATCATGGTCCTCGACCGGTTCGGCCATGCCTTCGGTCATGTGTTGAACGACTGTTGCCAGATCGAAGCCTTGCGCCTTGCCCTTGCGTTCGCAATACTGCGCATTGTTGGTCATTGCCAGCAGCACGACATCTTCGAACGCGCTGCGCAGGATCGGGATGCGCAGGCTGGCATCACAGATTTCCAGCCGCGAGGTCGAAAAATCATCATAGCTGAAGTTGCGCGAGATCAGGATGATCGGCGATCCGGGCGCAAGCTTGCGCAGTTCCAGACAACGGTCGATGACATCGCTCATATCGGCATTATCCGACACTTCGAGGATAATCATGCTCGGGGACGGATCAGAGTCGGTAAAGAACCGGGCCATGTCGCGGCATGCACCAACGCGGACCGGCAGGCCGCCACGATCGCTGACCCAACGGGCAAGAAAGCCGGTTTCTTCGTTGTTCTGGACGCATAGCAAAACGGTCCAGTCCCGCAGCCACTGGTGTTCACCGGAGGACTGGCCAGGCAGCGCGGCCCCCGGCAGGATCACCCTGTCCGCAACGCTATCCTTGATTGAATCCATCAGCATCTTTGACCCTTAAACAGAGTTTCAAGGGCAACCTGCCCCCGAACCAAATGTCTCAAATTGAGATAATTTTCATAAAAGGCAAGCGAAAAACCGGTCGCAAAATTCAATTATAGGTTGTGAATCGCTTTTTTTTTGCATCGAAAATCAAATGGGGCGACATTAAGGCGGCGATGTGGCGGCAAGTTGGTTGACACGCGATTGTCAGCCTTTGCAGATTGAGAATATTTACGATCAGAAAAATTTTCAGAGGCACACCCATGAGCATGAGAACCCTCGCCAATCTATTGGAGATGGCGGCTGGACTTCAGGCAGAGCTGGGATTGGAGGCCTTCTCGCCAGTCGAGCGCGACATCATCGCCGTCGTCGGGAAGCATATGGAAAACGGGGACGCGCATGTCAGGACCGAAACGCTCGCCTCGCATCCGCTATTGGACCCAGTGCCTCGGGCAACCCTGCACCGTGCGCTGCGCTCCTTGCTGGATCTGGGTGTTCTGACCTATCCAAACGGGTGCAAATCGGGACGCTATATTCTGAACATCCCAGAGGCCGGATAGCGCGGTAACCCGTCCTGGTTGTGGGCGCGGCGTCTGGAATGCGCCTGAAGAAAATGCCAACCCAATCTCAAATCGAGTATTCGCTTCGGGGCCGTTTTCGCCCATATTGCGCGCGAGAAACGCAGAACAAGAGGGACCGACCCAATGACCAATCAGATCGAAACCCGCCTATCAGAGCTTGGCCACGCCCTGCCTGACGCTCCGGCGCCCGCCGCAAATTACGTGCCCTTTGTCCAGTCCGGCAACCTTGTCTTCATCTCTGGTCAGATCAGCGCCGGGCCAGACGGGCTGATCTGCGGCAAGCTGGGGGATGATCTGGATGTCGAAGCGGGCGTGGACGCCGCGCGCGCCTGCGCGCTGGCCCTGATCGCGCAACTGCGCGAAGCCTGCGCAGGCGATCTGACGCGGGTGCAACGCGTTGTCAAACTGACCGGTTTCGTGAATTGCACGGGCGATTTCACCGATCAGCCCAAGGTCGTCAATGGTGCCTCTGACCTGATGGTCGCCGTCTTTGGCGAGACGGGTCGCCATGCCCGCGCCGCCGTGGGCGCGCCATCGCTGCCACTGGGCGTTGCTGTCGAGATTGAAGGGGTCTTCGAGATTGCCTAGGGCCTGTGGACAATCAGGATTCCCATCTGTGCTGATTTCTGATTCAA
>JAFIEM010000121.1 GCA_020832555.1 Natronohydrobacter sp.
GTCCACATCGCCTGCGGGCACCAGCCAGCCGCAACGGTCATCGACCAGTTCGGGGATGCCTGCGATATAGGTTGAAATCACCGGGCGGGCGCGCGCGAAGGCTTCCATGATGACGATGGGCAGCCCTTCGGCGAAGCTGGGCAGGACAAGAGCACGCGATTGCGCCAGTGCGGCGCTGACCGTGGCATTGTCGGCCCAGCCGCGCAATTCGATCTGCGCTTCCAGCCCGTGGCTGCGGATCGCGGCCTCGATCTCTGGGCGGGTTTCGCCGTCGCCGATCAGGACAAGGCGCGCATTCGGATGGGTGTCGCGCAGGCGGGCCATAGCGGCGACCAGCAGGGTTTGGGCTTTTTGCGGGCATAACCTGCCGATGCACAGAAGGGGCGCATCGGGGTCAGGCGCGGGGGCGGGCGCGAGCGCGGTCAGATCGACACCGCAGCCGATGACATGCAGCTTGTCCCATGCGGCCATGCCGCCTGCCAGCGCAAGCCGCGTGCGGGCGTATTGGGTGATCGCGACCACGAAACGCGCCTCGTGGATTTTCTGCGCCAGCGACGAGGGGCCGGGATCGACAAATTCATCCGGGCCATGCGCGGTGAGGCTGTAACCCGGACCACCAAGCCGCGCACAGAGCAGCGCCACAGCGGCGGTGTTGGTCGAGAAATGCGCGTGGAGATGCGCAAGCCCCGCGCTGCGGCGCTTCAGTTCGACCGCTTCGAGCAGATAGGCGATGTGGCGCAGCAGCGCGCCCTGCCCTGCCTTGCGCCAGAGGGACCATGCGCCCGCGATGGCGCGGGCCATGCCGCGGGGGTTGCGTGTCGCCTCGCGCAGCGCTTGCAGGCCAAGGCGCAGGCCACCGGGGGCGAGAAGATAGGTGCAAAGCGCGGATTCGCGCTGGTCCAGCGGATCGACCAGCGCCTGATCCCAGGCGCGCACGGCAAAGCGGGTGATCTGCACGCCCTGCCCTTCGAGCGCGGCAATCTCGCGGCGGATGAATGTCGCGGATGTCACCGGATAGGTGTTCATCAGATACCCTATCCGCATGGTTCCGGCCCTCTCGCGCAGGTCTCAGTGGGTCCAGACCTGACGGCGGTTGGTCGCGAAATTGTCGCCATAGCCGCCGGGGCGCAGATTGGCGCGGCGGGCTTTGGGCTGGATCACGTTATAGTCGATGCCGTGGGCCTTGGCATAGGCTTCGGCGGCCTCTTGTGTCTCGAACCGCAGCTTGACCTGTGAATTCATGTCGCCCGAACTGGTCCAGCCCATCAGCGGGTCGATGCGCCGCGCTTCGGCGGGCGAGAATTCCAGCACCCAGAGTTTCGTCTTGGCCGTGCCCGATTGCATGGCGTTGCGGGCGGGACGATAGATGCGAGCGCGCATGGGGCACCTCCTGAAATGACGCCCTCTTATCGGGAAAAACGCCTGCAATGGCAAGAGGTGGCGGGGGGTTGGGGTGCAGACAGGACGCGGCCCCGAAAGGAGGGAACGAGGAGTATGTCTTCCGGAAGATGACACGTCCTGCCTACTCGGGAAAAGCTAGCTCTGTGGGGGGGATGCGGCAAGGATATTTTATATCTGATATGTATATTTTTATTCGTGCGGGTCGGGGCGGCGTGATGGGCGTGGCTTGTGGCGGGTTCGGCGATCTTGCCTGCGGACAGGTGCGGCAGATCACGCGCTTCGCTCACTCCGCCGCAAGGCCCGAATTGTATTTATAAGTCTGCCATGTGGGCTTGTAATCATCTTCCGCCTGATTGCCCCAGACGGTCCAGCCGCTGCGTTTGCCGCGCCCGAAAAGTTCCAGATAGGGGCCGGAGGAACAGGCTTCGATGATCTGGTATTGTTCATCCGGTTTGCGGGAATGCTCGCGTTTGCGGGTGGCGAACAGGTTCACCTGTATCCGGCCCGGTGGCAGCGTGCGGGCATTCTTGCCGCGCACCCCGAAGAGCAGGATTTCGGTTACATTGCGGAAATAAAACCCGACCCCGCGCCCGTCAGAGCCGCCATCCTTGCGCACCTTGTGCCAGATGATGTTGCTCTTATAGCTGAACCCCCAGGCGTCGAGCACTTGCAGCCCTTCGGGCAAGAGGGCGTTGGGAACCCAGATATAGCAATGCGCGGTGTCGGCCAGATGCTCGGCGACAGGGAGTGCGCAGATCTGGTCGAGTTCGAGCGTCGGGTAGCGCGAAAGGCGTTTATGTTCCGGTGCGACCTTGCCGGTGCGGTTGGTGAAGCGCCAGGGCGGATCGGCCATGACCGTTCCGAACCTGTCCCCGCGCAGGAAGCCGCGCAGATCGTCAGAGGGCGTCTGGGTCATAGCGTGTCCTCAGTTTCACCCACGGGAACATATTGGAAACAAGACTTCAACACCTGGTTGACCGATCACACATCCACATCTTCCACAAACCGCGCATTCTCGCTGATATACTGAAACCGCAATTCCGGCTTCTTGCCCATCAGCCGCTCGACCAGATCGCCGGTTTCGCCCGGCAGATCATCATCCACGCTGACCCGGATCAACCGGCGAGAGCCGGGGTCCATCGTGGTTTCCTTCAGGTCTTTCGCGTCCATCTCGCCCAGACCCTTGAAACGCGAGACATCGACCTTGCCCTTGCCGCCAAAGCCCTCGGCCAGCAGTCGGTCCTTCTCGGCCTCATCCAGCGCATAGACCCGTTTCGCGCCTTGGGTCAGCCGGAAGAGCGGCGGGCAGGCCAGATACAGGTGGCCCGCGTCGATCATGGGGCGCATCTGGGTGAAGAAAAACGTCATCAACAGCGCCGCGATATGCGCGCCGTCCACATCGGCGTCGGTCATGATGATGATCTTGTCATAGCGCAGATCATCCAGCCGGAACTTCGTCCCCAGCCCCACGCCCATCGCCTGACAGAGATCGCTGATCTCGGCATTGGTTCCCAGCTTGGACGAGGCCGCCCCCAGCACGTTCAGGATTTTCCCGCGCAAGGGCAGCAGCGCCTGATTGCGCCGGTCGCGCGCCATTTTGGCGGACCCGCCCGCCGAGTCGCCCTCGACGATGAACAGCTCCGTCCCCTCGCGCGATGTGGCCGAACAATCGACAAGCTTGCCGGGCAGGCGCAGTTTCTTGGTCGCCGTCTTGCGGCTGGTTTCCTTCTCCTGCTTGCGTTTCAGCCGCTCTTCCGCGCGTAGCACCAGAAAATCCAGGATCGCGCCTGCCGCTTTCGGGTCCGCCGCCAGCCAGTTGTCAAAATGGTCGCGCACCGCCCCTTCGACCATGCGCGCGGCTTCCGTGGTGGCCAGCCGGTCCTTGGTCTGGCCCACGAATTCCGGTTCGCGGATGAAGCAGGACACGAGCGCGCAGCCGCCCGTGGTCATGTCCTCGCGGGTGATCTGGGCGGCTTTCTTGTTATTGGCCAACTCGCCATAGGCGCGGATGCCCTTCAGGATCGCAGCCCAGAAGCCCTGTTCATGGGTGCCGCCTTCGGGGGTGGGCACCGTGTTACAATAACTTTGCACGAAACCGTCGCGCACCGGCGTCCAGTTCACCGCCCATTCGACGGAACCGGGCTGGCCGAATTTCTCCTGAAACTGGACCTTGCCCGCGAAGGGCTTGTCGGAATAGGTCACGGCCCCGGTCAGTTGCTCATTCAGGTAATCGGCCAGACCACCGGGGAAGTGAAAGGTCGCTTCCATCGGGGTGTCGCCATCCGGGATCGCGGATTTCCAGCGGATTTCCACGCCCGAGAACAGATAGGCTTTCGAGCGCACCATCTTCAACAGCCGCGCAGGGCGGAATTTCAGCGCGCCGAAGATCTCGGGGTCGGGATGGAAGGTGACAGTCGTGCCGCGCCGGTTGGGGGCCGGGCCGACCTTGGCGACAGGCCCTTGCGGGATGCCGCGCGAAAATTCCTGCGCGTAAAGCTCGCGATTGCGTGCGACTTCAACCCGCATACGGTCCGACAGCGCATTGACGACCGAGGCCCCTACCCCGTGCAAACCGCCGCTCGTCTGATACGCCTTGCCGCTAAACTTGCCGCCTGCGTGCAGCGTGCACAGGATCACCTCCAGCGCCGACTTGCCAGGGAATTTCGGGTGCGGGTCAATCGGGATGCCGCGCCCATTGTCGCGGATCGTCACCGAATAATCACTGTGCAACTCGACCTCGATGCGGTTCGCGTGCCCCGCCACCGCTTCGTCCATCGAGTTATCCAGCACTTCCGCCACCAGATGATGCAGCGCGCGCTCATCCGTACCGCCGATATACATGCCGGGGCGCTTGCGGACAGGCTCCAGCCCTTCCAGCACTTCGATAGACGAGGCATCATAGGTTTCGGACTGGCTCAACAGGTCAGACATGGGCTGCTCGATTCTTCTGGCGGAAACACGCTACCAATAGACCATTGCAGCGCAAAAGCCGCAAGGTTTAGACCCTGCGGCTTTTGCTCTTAGTCTGTCTGCGGCGTTACAGCAACGTCCAGAGATGGAAGATCAGCCCGGTGGCGAAGGCCCCGCCCAGCGAAATCGCGATATAAAGCGCGAAAACGCGAACGAATGGCGGCAGGATTAGCAGGATACCTCACGCATTCTCTCATAGACTTTCTGAAAAAGAGGGGAGTTCCGCCGCAGTTTAGGCGTTTCATTATGTGTGCCACGCCTGAACCTGTCAGCATTCCACTTGACCATCTGCGCGCTCATGTCGTCCTCGTTGACGACCCAGCCAGCGACAAGCCTCATGTGGTCACCGCTCACCCGCCTGCCCTCGCGTGACAGGATATCTGCAACGCCCCTTACATAGTCCCGTATGCTCAACAGGCGGTTGGCCTGGCTAGAACTCATCCTGAAGTCGATGCTTGTGTTGTAGAAATCTTCGATCGAACGAATCTGGGCTTCCGTCGCTGACTCCGTGTAACCTTCGGCCATGTTTGCCCCTTGATTTTCAAAATGCACCAAGCCTCACAGATATTTTCATGTTACAGCAACGTCCAGAGGTGGAAGATCAGCCCGGTGACGAAGGCCCCGCCCAGCGAAATCGCGATATAAAGCGCGAAAACCCGGAACTTCACCAGCGCCCAGACCGCAATCGCGGCAGGCAGCGAGGTCACACCACCTGCGATCAGAAAGGCCATGCCCGCCCCTGCCTGCATCCCCTGATCCATCAGCGTGCCGATCAGCGGCAGCGCCGCATAGCCGTTGAAATAGGCGGGCACACCGACCAGCGTGGCGATGACAATCGGCAGCACGCCATTGCCGCCCAGCGTCTGCGTGACCAGTTCGGCGGGCACATAGGCCAGCATCAGGCTTTCCAGCAGGAACGCGAGCGACATCCATTTCAGCAGGAAAAGGAAGGTCTTGGTGGCCTCGGTGCGGAATTTGGTGACGCGCGCAGGATCCTGCCAGAACGCCCAGACCGGCGGTTTGGGGTTGCGCACTTTCGCGCCGCCGCAGCCGCCATTGCCGATCCCTTCGCGCAAGGGGTCTGTCAGCGCGCCGCTCTTCATCAGCAGGTGCACGATGGTCCCGCCCATCACGCCCATGCCCACGGCGATCAGCGTCTTGGCAATGGCGAATTCCAGCCCCAGAACGCCCGCTGTCAGCACGAACATCGACGGGTCCATCAGGGGCGAGGCCAGCCAGAAGGCCATGACGGGCGCAAGCGGCACACCGATGGCCAGCAGCGCAGCGATCAGCGGGATCACCCCGCAGGAACAGAAGGGCGACAAGCCCCCGGCCAGCGCGCCCATCGCGATCATCATCGCAGGCGCCCCGGTGAAGGCGCGCGCGATCAGATTATCCGCGCCCGTCGCCCCCGCCCAGGCCGCAATCAGGATCGAGGCCGCAAGAAACGGCGCAATCGAGGTCAGCGCCCCTGTGACCTTGGCGAAGGACGGGCCAAGCTGCGCCGGGTCAAGCACCACCACGGCCAGCACGATCAGCGCGAAGGCCAGCCACGGCTTTTCCTTGCGCCACAGATGCGACCACAGCGCCGCAATGGGGCCGGGTTGAGGGAGGGAGTGGTCAGTCATCCTTAAATCTCCGGTTTTGTGGTTGTTTTATTCACACCAATCACGCGGATTGCGCGCGCGGGTGCACACCCTGACAGCATTCACTCAGCAAGTAATCCACCACCCCATGCAAAGCCGGGGTTTCTGCCCGCGTCAGCACTTCGCGCCCTGCCCGCATCTGGCTGATCAGCCCCGCCTGTTTCAATGCCCGCAGATGATGCGCGAGCGTTGACAAGGGCATGTCCAGATGCGCGCCGATCTCGCCCACCATCAGCCCGTCAGGTCCGGCCTTCACCAGCAGGCGAAAGACCGACAGGCGGGCGGCATGGCCAAGGGCGGCGAGTGCGATTGCAGCAGTGTCATCATCACAGGTCATATCCGCAATATAACCATTTTTCTGGTTATGTAAACATATCTTTCATCCAGCCCGGCACAAAAGAGTCTGCGCAATAAATGAAAAGAAACCGCCCCGTTTTGCGCAATCGGATGTGTTTTCGCCATTGACCTCGGCATTTGACAGACTTACTTTCTCGCCACGCTGAAGGAGCGGATGAAAGCGATGAAAGCCAGCCTTGTACTTATCGTAGGCGAGATGCGCATGGGCCGGTAACGGATATCCAGAACGGACCCCCATGCGCCCCCGAGACAGACGGGGGCTTTTTTATTGCCTGAACCCGCGCTAAAGCGACACGCACATGACGCCTTGATGGAGCACAAGATGACACGTCAGATGACCGGAGCCAGAATGGTTGTTGAAGCCCTGAAAGATCAGGGCGTGGAAGTGGTATTCGGCTATCCCGGCGGCGCTGTGCTACCGATCTATGACGAGATTTTCCAGCAAAACGACATCCGCCACATCCTCGTGCGCCATGAACAGGGCGCGATCCATGCGGCTGAGGGCTATGCCCGCGCCACCGGCAAGCCCGGTGTGGTGCTTGTCACCTCTGGCCCAGGTGCCACCAATGTCGTCACCGGGATCGTGGACGCGCTGATGGATTCGATCCCGATTGTGGTGTTGTCGGGTCAGGTGCCGACTTTCATGATCGGCTCGGACGCGTTTCAGGAGGGGGATACGGTCGGTATCACCCGCCCCTGCACCAAGATGAACTGGCTCGTGAAGGAAACCGACAAGCTGGCCGAAACGATTCATCAGGCGTTTCATGTGGCGACTGCGGGCCGCCCCGGCCCGGTGCTGGTGGATATTCCGAAGGATGTGCAATTCGCGACCGGCACCTATGTCGAAAAGCCCAGCGTGCAGACCGGCCATTACGCGCCCCGCGTCAAGGGCGATCCAGAGATGATCGAACGCATGGTCGAATTGATCGAGACCGCCGAGAAGCCCGTGTTCTACACAGGTGGCGGGGTGATCAATTCCGGCCCGCAGGCCAGCCGCCTGCTGCGCGAATGGGTGGAAGCGACAGGGTTCCCGATCACCTCGACCCTGATGGGGCTGGGGGCCTATCCGGCATCCGGCAAGTCCTGGCTGGGCATGCTGGGGATGCATGGCACCTATCAGGCCAACTGGGCGATGCATGATTGCGATGTGATGATCAATATCGGCGCGCGGTTTGACGACCGGATCACCGGGCGGATCAACGCCTTCAGCCCGGATTCGAAGAAAATCCATGTCGATATCGACCCTTCCTCCATCAACAAGGTGATCCGCGCCGATGTGCCGATCATCGGGGATGTGGCGCATGTGCTGGAAGCGGCGCTGGACCTGTGGAAAGCGCGCGGCCGCAAGGTCAATCGCGAAGCCATCGGCCGCTGGTGGAAGCAGATCGAGGAGTGGACCTCGGTCGATTGTCTGGCCTACAAGCCCGGCACCAGCGTCATCCGGCCCCAGCACGCCGTTGCACGACTGGAAGCCCTGACCAAGGGCATGGACCGCTACATCACAACCGAAGTGGGCCAGCATCAGATGTGGGCCGCGCAATATCTGGGCTTTGAAGACCCGAACCGCTGGATGACCTCTGGCGGGCTTGGCACCATGGGTTACGGCCTGCCCGCCTCCATCGGGGTGCAGATCGCCCATCCCGACGCGCTGGTCATCAATGTCGCGGGAGAGGCATCGTGGCTGATGAACATGCAGGAAATGGGCACCGCGATCCAGTATCGCGCGCCGGTCAAGCAATTCATCCTGAACAATGAACGCTTGGGCATGGTGCGGCAATGGCAGGAACTGCTGCATGGCGAGCGCTATTCGCATAGCTGGTCCGAAGCGCTGCCGGATTTCGTGAAACTCGCCGAGGCGTTTGGCTGCAAGGGCATCCGCTGCGACAATGAGGCCGATCTCGATGACGCGATCCGCGAGATGCTGGCCTATGACGGGCCGGTGATCTTTGATTGCATCGTGGAAAAGCACGAAAACTGCTTCCCGATGATCCCCTCGGGCAATGCCCATAATGACATGATCCTGGGCGAAGTGGACACACAGGGTGTGATCGGCGCGTCAGGCGCGGTGCTGGTGTAAAGGAACGCAAAAATGTCCCCCCTGCAAATCAAACAAGGCTCGTCCAAGCATTCCGCCTATGACCTTCGCGACCCGAATGCGGAAGTGATCGAAACCCATACGCTTGCGGTGATCGTCGATAACGAATCCGGGGTGCTCGCCCGCGTGATCGGGCTGTTTTCGGCGCGCGGCTATAACATTGACAGCCTGACCGTGGCCGAGGTCGATCATCTGGGCCATCGCTCGCGGATCACCGTTGTCACCTCTGGCACGCCGCAGGTGATCGTGCAGATCAAGGCGCAACTCGAACGGATGGTGATCGTCCATGCCGTCAATGACCTGA
>JAFIEM010000122.1 GCA_020832555.1 Natronohydrobacter sp.
GGCTCGGGTTGGTGCGCTGCGCATGCACCAGAATGCTGTTCAGTGTATTGCTGTCGAAGCCGAAAGGGCGCGATGTGTATATTGCGCGGTAAACTGACATGGGTGCGCCTTTTGCAATTTCCGCGACCATCGCACATTCCGGGCCGCTTGGCACGGATAAAGGCAGATTGCGTATCCGCATAGCCTGCTGACCGCGGGCATGAAGCGCCTCAGAGTTTGCTCTCGACCCAATTCGCCACGATCGCGCCCGGCAATGCGTCCTGCGCCCGCTCTGCATCCCGCGCAAGATCCAGCCGCTTCGGTAGCCTGACTTGCGGCACCAGCAGGAAGATCGGCATGGTGGTCCGCCCGCGCCCGGTCTTTGAGCGCGATGCCACAGCCCGCCCGCGTGCGCTCATCCGCCCTTCGGCCACCAGCAGGCTGGGACCGGTGCGCCTATAGACGAAGCGCAGGCGCAGCCCCGACCGGCGCTCCCATTCGCCGGGGGTGATCCGGCCACCGCGCGCGGATTTGCCGGCAGCAGGCGTGGGGATCGCCAGCCAGAACCCGTTGCGGGAGCGGATCAGCGGCCCTGTCTCATGCGCACCAATGATCACCGGGGCCTTCGACCAGACCACCGCTGCGGCACTGATGCTGGGTTTGCCCTTGGGGAATTGCTCGGACCGAATGGTGCGCGCCAGCCGCTGGCCCAGCCGAGCACCGGTGATCTGCGCGCGCCAGGTGGATTTCACGCTGTTGCCCGCCTCGGTGACAGCCTTGCTGACGGCCTTCTCGCCTGCCTTGATCTCGGCGGCCATCATGGCAACAAGGTCTGGGGCGATGTCGAGTTTCAACTTCATGCTGGTCTCAGATTGACGGTCCAGACCAGCCGCTCGCGGTCACGAACAGGCTCGCCCTGAATGTTGAACGCCTCGCCGTCGATTTCCATCCGGTCGCCGGGGCGTGGGTTCGGAACCTCAGCCACGCGCAGATCAATGCGGGTGGTTTCCGACCAGAGTCGGGCGTCGCCAAAGCTGCTGATCTCGTCTGCGCGGCGCGTGACCACGCGGATGAGTTGGGGTGTGCCACCATCGGCGATGTATGTGGCCTCAATGGCGATGTTCGGATCGGCAAAAAGGTTGTCGATGGCGGATGCAAAAATGCTGGTCACGGCTATACTGCTTTCATGAATCATAAATCCATTTCGGCAGGCCCGATCCGAAACCGGGCGCTCACCGCACTTCATGACGCCTTTTCCCGCCATCTCCCCTCAGTGGTGCTGGACGACAAAGGCTACGCTTCGGATTTCGGGGACATTCTTCTGCCTCTGGTGTCCGTAGAAGACTTCGAGGCCGACCTCAGCGCCGGGAGTGGCAACGAGTTGCAGACCAAGTTTCGGGCCGTGCACTCGTCATCCGCGCTTGGCGTGAATTCCTTTGCCCCGTTCAAGCAGCGCATTGGCGAACTTGCGCTTCTGGGCCACAATGGGTTCCAGACACTTGCCTTTGAGCAGAAGTGCCCCACCGGTCTTCGCCGTGGGACGCCACCGAACCTTGACGTGCTCCTGGCCGGTGTCGGTGGTGTCGTCGGTATCGAATCGAAACTGACCGAATACCTCACGATGCACAAAGCCCGGTTTTCATCGGCCTATGAGCAAGAAATCCGGGACGCACGGCGCGAACAGGGCTATTTTCGCGAGATGCTTCGACTGCTGGACGCACCGGACAGCTACCGCTGGCTGGATGCCGCGCAACTGATCAAACATGCTTTTGGACTCGCAAAAACCTACAGCGACAGACCGGTAACCCTTCTCTATCTGTTCTGGGAGCCTGCCAATCCGTCTGCAAGCCCTGTTTTCGCAGAACACAGGCGGGAGGTTGCAGCGTTTGCGGAGCGGGTGGCCGGATCGACGCCCGTGTTCAGGGCTATGAGCTATCCGGAATTGTGGTCGGCCTGGAGTGATGCCGGGCAACAAGACTGGTTGGCCCGGCATGTCGAAGAGTTGCGCGTTCGGTATGAAGTCACCCTCTGATCAGCAACTTCTAGTTCGATCATCAAAAGGCGCGAGACCCGACCGGGACCCAGAACTCAGTTCGAGCTGTGCAGCCGGATCGCGAGGCGCGGGCGCTTGTTGACCGGCAGGATCGAACTTTCCGTCATCAGATCAATCCAGCGACCCTTGGCGTCCATCATCTGGCGCGCATAGAGCGGCAAGCCCACGGTATTGGCGGTTTCCAGCAGGTTCGCGGGCCCGCCATAGGTGGTGAAGGTATCAAACGTGCCGAGCGGGAAGGCGATGCCCTCACCAGTGGGGATCAGCCGCTCCGATGTGCCGTTCGAGAGGGTGACCGAGCCGTTGTATTCCTCAAACAGGATCCCCGCGAAGGGAAAGGCGCGGCGCATGTCTTCGCGCAGCGGCTGACCGCCAGTGGCCGAGAAGAACTTATAGGCGTCCTCGGTCTTGGGGTGGCTGATCAGCTTGTCGAAGAATTCGGAACTGACCAGCGCATGCGCGGTGGTCATGGTCTCGCCCAGCAGATTGTCCTCAATGGCGCGCAGGACGTTCCGGACCTTGCCCTGAACATTCGTGCCGGCGGTGCCGAAGACGAAGTCGACCGAGATCTGCGCGAGCCCGAATTCGGTGAAGTAGTTGTAGAGCGTGGTGCCCGCGCCATCCTTCACGATGCCGCGCAGCGCGTTCATCTCCATGTATTCGCGGGTCTGGGCATGCTTGCGGCGCATCAGCGTCAGCTTGCGGTTCATCACCTCGACCAGCGGATCGGCGGCGTCCGAGACGCCCAGCGCGGGCATCCCCTGAATATCGGCGGGCAGGATCACATCGTCATGCGGGATCCACGGGAGCGCGAAGCTGCGCATGGAGCGGGCTTCGCGGTTGCCGACCGTTGCGGGGGCGCCCAGCGGAACAGAGGGCAGGAGGCTGAGCACCCCCTCGCGCTGTTCGATGACGATGGAGCGCTGCGTGACACCCTCGAAGCGAAACAGGCCGATCTGGCCCAGCCGGGTGTAGAGATTGGGCAGGATGTTGATGGCCTGCGTCATCTCGGCGAGCGAATAGCCGCCCGCGTCGAACGGGTTGCGGGTGATGGTCATGGGGAACTCCGGGGGAAAGAGGGTTAGGGGGATAATGCGAGGTTTGCGTGGGTCAGGCCGTGTCGCTCGGGATGATGCCCTGCGCCGCCAGCTGGCCATGCTTGGTGGCGATCTTGGCCCCGTCATCGACAGTGGCGTCAAAGACGAGGGCTGCGCGCGAGACGATGGCCGGGCCGCGCGCGACCACCACGCCGATGGCGTCTGCACCCGTGGCATCGACCGCATAGAGCAGCACGGCGCTTGCAGTCTGCGCACCATCCGAGCCGCCCGAGGTGGCGAGCTTGTACTTGCCGCTGGCGGTAATGCGGCCGAGCACGGCACCGACCGGATAGGCCGTGCCCTCGAGCAGGGTGACAGTTTCGCGGGTGTAGTTCGGGTTGACCTCGTATTTGAGGATATCGCCCATTGTGGCGGGCTGGTGAAGAACGGTCATGGCGGGGCTCCTGTTCGAAAGTTGTAAGCCATGATCCCGCTGAGTGTGATCAGCGGGGTTTATGGCGGGAGAAATATCGAGAAAGTGACAGTCGCTGCGGGCGGCGCGTCGGCGTCAGGCCCGGTTGCCCGATGCCGCGGCGCGTTTCGCGGCGGCCACGATGGGGCTTTCTGTGGCCTTGGGCAGGATCGGCGAGGGAGCCGCCGCAATCACGTCCCGCGCATCCGAGGCATCAGCAGCGCGCTGCAGGACCAGTTTGCGCAGAGCCTCGGGGGCGGTGCCCTCGCGCAGCGCTTTCGCAGCGTCGATGGCGATGCCGAGGCGGCCCGCCTGCGCGGCGATCTCGGCGATCTCCGCCGCCGCCTCGCGCAGCTGCGCCGCGAGCTCGGCCAGATTGCCGGGCTGTGGTGATGCCGATGGCTGTTCCGGAGTTGATGCAGATGCCGGTGCGGGATCAGAGGACGCTGCGGCCGCAGTTTCCGGGGCCTCTGTGGCGGGTGTTTCGACCACGGCGTCGGTCGCATCATCCGGCTGCACATCGCTGGCATCCTCTTGCAAAGCATCATCCTGGTCAGGCGCATGGGCCATGGGTCTCTCCTTTCGGGTGTTGTGAGTGGTGTGCCGGGCCGACAAGCGGCCGGCACGGGTGATTGCAGCGGGTGGCCTTTGCGCGAGCAGCTATCGAAAGGCCGCAAAGCCTCGCGCCAGATCGGTGACCTCGTCAGCGAGACCTGCCGCGACCGCATCTGCGCCGCGATAGGTCGCGGCCTCGGTCGCCATGGCAGCCTCCTGGCTGATCTTGCCAGATCGCCCTGCGGCGACGGTTTCCGCGAACAGAAACCGCAGCACGTCGATCTCGCGCTGGATGTCCTGATGCACGCCCTCGGGCAGAGGTTGATAGGGATTGCCATCGACCTTGTGCTGGCCGGAATGGATCAGCGTGACGCGCACCCCGTCCTGATCGAGCTGCCCGCTGAGGTCGGCATGCAGCACCACGACCCCGATGCTGCCCAGCGCGCCAGTGCGTGGAAGGAGGATGCGATCCGCCTGGCTGGCCAGCGCATAGCCTGCCGAGAAGGCGTGTTCAGCGACAAAAGCCCAGACGGGTTTGGCTCCTCGAATGGCACGAATGCGATCTGCAAGGTCAAAAACACCCGCGACCTCGCCGCCAAAACTGTCAATTTCCAGCGCGATGCCGCGCACGGAGGGATCGCTGGCTGCCGCCTCGATCTGCGCTGCGATCCCCTCGTAGCTGGTCTGGCCCGAGGACTGCCCGATCCACCCGCCCCGGTGGATCAGCACCCCCGCAATCTCGATCACGGCAATGCCGTCGACGATGGGGTAGGGCGCATTGCCATGCTGGCGGTAGCTGTCTGCAAGTCCGCCAGCCAGCAAGCTGGCGCGGACGGGCAGGGCGGTGGTTCCATCTGCGGTGTCGCCGCCGTCCACCATCTCGACCCGCCGACCCAGAATGCGCGGCCCGAGGCCAGAGAGGAACGCGATGGCCTTGGACGGTTCGACCAGCAGCGGCGTGTTGAAGGCGCGCGCGGCAATGCGGGCGTGGAGCATCAGGGCTGGTCCTCGTCTGTGCGGGGGCGGTCCTCCGCGTCATCGGTTGTGTCCGTGTCGTCATCGCTTTGCGGAACCGCCTGCACGCCTTGCGCGGGCGAGCCAGGGCGGCGGAAGTCGAGGCCCAGCGCGCGCTCGCGTTCCCGTTCCGCCGCGATCTCGCGGTCGACCTGCTCGGCGTCGTAGCCCCGCTCGGCGATGGCCTGCGTGCGGGATTTCAGCCCGGCCTCGATCTGGGCGATCTCGGCATTGGCGTCCTTCAGCGGATCGACCCAGTCCCATTTCGTGGGCAGCCAGTCGGCGGTGAGCAGCCGTGCGCGGTTGGCCTCATAACCGGGCAAGGTCAGCGCGCCGGACAGGACAGCGGCATCCATCCAGCGCGCATAGACCGGGCGGCAGAGCTGATACACCATGACCGAATGCTGCCAGGCCGAGACGCGACGACGGAACTCGATCAGCGCGAGGCGCGAATTCGAGAAGTTCCCCTTCACCATGTCATTGGCGAGGTAGGGATAGGGGATGCCAAGGGCCGCCGAGATCTGTAGGAGCGTCCGGTACTGGAAGGGCTCGTAGGTGCCCCCGCTATCGGCGGGCTGGCCCACGGTCACATCTTCACCGGGATCCAGCCGCACGATCTGGCCGGGGCTGATCTCGACCCCATCTGGCACGTCGTCATCCTCGGCCGGGGCAAGCGGGTTCTCCGGCGCGGGCGAGGTCACAAACATCGCATACATCGCCGCGACCTTTTTGCGGTCGAGTTCTGCATCGTCGTACTGGTCGAGCAGAAACAGCTTCACGATGGCCGGTGCCAGTTTCGAGACCCCGCGCAGCTGGCCGCCCTCGACCGGGTCGATCACATGGATCACCTCGGCAGCAGGCACCCGCACCACCTCACCCGCCAGCCCCGGATCGGTGCTGTCGCCGGGATGGCGGCGCAGGAAGTGATAGGCCACGCGCCGTCCGATCCGATCGAACTCGATGCCTTGCCGGATGACGTTGCCGTTCGCTGCCGTCCCGGTCTGCTCGAACGGCAGCATCTCGGCGGGCAGCATCTGCAGTTGCAGCGGAACCGTCAGACCATCGCCCGCGCGGCGCATGCGGATCCGGAAGAAGACCTCGCCCGCCATGAACACCTCGCGCGCGGCGCGGCGCTGCAGCCCGTAGAAATCGGTCAGCCCCTCAGCATCGGCCTCGTCGGTCCAGGCGAGCCAGAGGCGCTGCAGCTCTTCCTTGCGCGCGGCATCGCCGATCTTCGAGATTGGCTTGATCCCATCGCCGACTGTATTGGCCGCCCAGCTTTCGACCGCATTCACCGCATAGCCATTGTTGCGCACGAGCCAGCGCGCGCGGGCGGTGATGTCGGGGCCCGAGGCCGCGATCAGCGCATTGACATGCGCGCGGGTCGCTCGGAACCCGCGCAGGCGGCGATGGTGCTGACCGGCATCGAACCCTCCGATGAACGCGCCGAGGCGCTGCCGCCAGTTCATTGCGCCGCCCATCAGAGATCCTTCACAGCATATGGGCGCAACACCCGCCCAGCGCCGCGCTCGAGTTTTGCAATGCGACGTTCGACATCGCTGATCTCAGCAGCCAGTTCGGCATCCGTGCCATAGTTGATGCTCTTGCCGTCATAGCTGACCGAGCGCGTGCCGCTGTAGCGCGCGGCCAGCAGCGCGCTGTGGCGGGATTTCAGCTCGTCAAGGGTCATGGGTGTCTCTTGATGAACACACGAAGCGTGTGTATTATGTTTGTGTTGATGGAGGGCCCGATGCCGCAGAACAGCACCGAGAAGCAGCGCACGAATGTCTCGCTAACCGCATCTAACCTCGCTGCTGCGCGCGAGATGGGCCTGAATGTCTCGGCCATCAGCGATGCCGCGCTGGCCGAGGCGGTTCGCGCGGCGAAGGCCGAGGCCTGGGCGCGCGAGAATGCCGAGGCCATCGCCGAGCGCCGCGCCTGGATCGAGGCCAACGGCACGCCGCTTGCCGATCTCCAGGTCCTGAAGATCGACTGATGGCGCAGTTCCATGTCTACCGCGTGCCGGGCGGCCGGCTGGTCCTCGACCTCCAGACCGATCTTATCGAGACCGGCACCCGCGTCGTCGCGCCGCTGGTGCCCGCCGCCGCGGGACTGAGGGCCATCGGGCGGCTCGAGCCGGCCTTCGAGATCGCGGGCGCCGCGCATGTGCTGCACACGGCCGAGATGGCCGCGATCCCCTCGGCCCTGCTCAAGGCGCCGCCCGTCGCGGACCTCTCGCGGTTCGATTACGAGATCCGGGGTGCCCTCGACATGGTCTTCTCGGGTTTCTGATCACTCCATGTATCGAGGCGTGCTGATCTTCCAGCCGCGCCGCCGGGGGGTGGTGATGCGCCCGGCTTCGGGCGTTGTCGGTTTCACAGACTCGGTGTTGGGCGCGGCCGCGGCAGTCTCGACCCCTGCCTGTTTCTCCAGCTGTCGCCACATCCGCTCATCGAAGCGGTCTGCGCCGAGGATCCATGCGGCCGCTCGGGCATAGACCCGGGTATCCAGTGCCTCGTTGCGCTCACGCAGCTTCTGCCATTCCTGCCTTGCATAGCCACGCTTGTCGCGGATGGTGACCAGCTGCTCGGCGACCAGCTGCTTGAGCCATTCGCTATCCGCCCAATCGGGCAGGTGGATCGTGCCAGCGGGGGTGAGTGCGTCCGGCTCGGACAGCCGCTCGATGCGCAGATAACGATAGGTTTCGGCCTTAAAGGTGGCGGTGGCCACCGTCCAGAGCCGGGCCCCGCGCTTGAGTTTCCGCCCATTCACCGTGGCATCGACAAAGGTCGGCCCCGACACAGGCGTAGCCCGATTGAACCCCTCCAAGCCCTTCACAGGGGCCACCTGCGCGATGTCCTGCTTGCGCGCCCATGCGTAAACGGCGGCGGACTCGTAGCCGGTGTCGATCGCCAGCTTTGCCAAGGTCATGATAGCACCGTTTTCGTGCACCCATGTCTGGCCCAGCAGGGCTGTCAGCTTGTCCCAGCAGGCCGGATCATCAGGCCCGCCCGGAATGACGATGTGATCGACCAGCCAGCTTTCCAGCCCACGGCCCCAGGCCCAGACATCGACTTCGATGCGGTCCTTTTGCACGTCTACGCCTGCGGTCAGGAACAGCCCACCCAAAGGTACCTGCGCGGCAAACACCTCTCGCCGATCCGCCAGACGCTGCCATTCGGGGGCCTCGCCTGACTCCACCCATGTTTCGCCCAGCAGCGTGTTGCGCGCCGCGCGCAGCATCTCGGCCGAGCCCTGCGCCGCGAGCCAGTCCCGCGCGATCTGCTCCCAGCTCTTCCAGCCGATGGGCGAATAGAGCGCCGAGAGGTGGAAACCGATGGCGGTCGGATCCGTCGCGACGGCGGTCGCCCGCCACTCGCCGCGTGCCAGCATCTCGGTCTTGTGGTGCTCGGCGATGGGGCGTTCGCAGCCCGCGCAGTGATAGGCGGCCGTTTCCGGTCGCCCCTTCGCCCAGCGCAGCCGCTCGAACTGCAGCCATTGCCTGTGGCCGCAATGCGGGCAGGGCACGAAATACCGCCGCTGGTCGGAGGCCTCGAACTCGCGCTCGATGCGCGACAGCCCCCGGATCGTGGGGGTCGAGACCATGAACACCTTGCGCCGATGCGCGAAGGTGGTGGTGCGCGCCT
>JAFIEM010000123.1 GCA_020832555.1 Natronohydrobacter sp.
GATTTCGCGGTGGCCTATGTCCGGGTCATCGCGCAGCATCCCGACATGGTGGCGCGGGCGGTGGCCTGAGCCGCCTCCCCGACGTGCCGCCAATACGATCCGTTAACCTTGAATCCCGGCGTTGACAGGGGCGATTTTCAGCCCGGCCCGCCCGGCAAGCCCGCGCGCTGTGGTAATTTTTACCTGTCAAAATCGGCTTTCACCTAATGAAAAAAGACCCCCGCGACTCGCGCGGGGCTTTTTCATCTGGTGAAAGGCTTTTTCAAATCAACATCTAGTCGACGAAAGCCTTTTCCACCACATATTCGGCAGGCGAAGAATTGGCCCCCTCCGTCAGTCCAGCTTCTTCCAGTATCTTCTTGATATCAAGGTTGAAATCCAGCGAACCGCAGACCATCGCCCGGTCAATCGCAGGGTCCAGCGGCGGGATGCCCAGATCAGAAAAAACCTTTCCTGACAACAGGTTATCGGTCACTCTTCCCATATTCTCACTCGGCTCGCGCGTCGTCGCCGGGTAATACAATATCTTGCCCTCGACAAGTTCCCCGATCAAGGGGTCGTCCTGCAATGCCTCGATCAGGTTCCGCCCATAGGTCAATTCCGCCACTTCGCGACAGGTATGCATGACGATAACCTGTTGATATTTCTCCCAAGTTTCGGGGTCCCGCAGCAGCGAAGCAAAGGGTGCAATCCCCGTCCCCGTCGCCAGCATCCACAACCGCTTGCCCGGCAGCAACGCATCAAGAACTAGTGTTCCAACGGGTTTCGGACGCAAGATGATGGGGTCGCCGGGCTGGATATGTTGCAAACGCGATGTCAGCGGCCCGTCCGGCACCTTGATGGAATAGAACTCCAATTCCTCGTCCCAGGACGGCGAAGCTATTGAATATGCACGCAAAAGTGGCTTTCCATTATCACCCATCAGCCCGATCATCACGAACTCGCCCGACCGGAAGCGCAGGCTTTGCGGGCGGGTGCAACGGAAGGAAAAAAGCCTGTCGGTATAATGGGTTACGCTTGTAACTGTCTGCGCATCGGGCAGCGTCGGCGTGGCTTTCGGCGGGGTGACAGTCGTCTCGGTCATCGGGTTTTCCGGCTTTCGGTTCGTGGATCAACAGGTCCGGCCAGACCCTGACGCAGTTCTATTCAGCATCCCGACATATGCTTTGACAGAGGTCAAGATCAAGCCCGCGAATGGTGAATAAGCCTTGGAACAGGAACAGTTTTCCCGAAACCCTAAGAATGATTGCAGCGCTTGGAAAACTGTTCTACTTTCACGCCGGAACAATGGAGCAAATCAAATGGCCGCAGGACTTGATGACCTCGACCGCCGCATCCTTGCCGAGTTGCAGCAGGATGCCAGCCAGTCGCTTGACGATATCGCCACCAAGGTCAATTCCAGCAAGACCCCGGTCTGGAACCGTATCCGCAAGCTGCGCAAACTGGGGGTGATCACCCGCGACACCGTGCTGCTCGACCCCGAAGCCCTTGGTCTGGAAGCCTGTTTTTTCGTTCTGGTCCGCACCTCGGCGCATGAAAAGGACTGGCAGGCGCGGTTTCTGGAAGCCGTGCGCGCAAGGCCGGAAGTGATGGAAGCCCACCGCCTTGCGGGCGATATCGACTATATCCTGAAGGTCCGCGTTCCAAATGCCCGCGCTTATGACCGCTTCTATCAGGCGCTGATTTCCGAAGTCAGCATCCATAACGTGACCGCTCTTCTGTCGATGGAAGAAATCAAGTTCACCACGGAAATGCCACTGGAGCACACGAAAACCTGATCACCAATGCCGGAAATCCGGCCTAGTGTATCAAGAGCATCATTTGAGGAGGAATACATGAAACCCAAAGCCTTAGCCCTGATCTGCGCATTGCTTTGCGGCACCGCCGCCACAGCCCAGACCCTGCCCCAGCTCTTTGACGTGACCGGCGTCGAGGTGGGCGATGTGCTCAATATCCGCGCCACGGATTCCGCCAGCGCCGAGATCATCGGCACGCTGGCCCGCGATGCGCAGCGCGTAGAGGTGGTCGCCATGAATGACGCAGGCACCTGGGGTCAGGTGAACACCGCCGAATCCTCGGGCTGGGTCAATCTGCGCTACATGGCAGAGCGCGGCGTGCATATCGACCATTTCAATCTGCCCGACGGGTTGTTTTGCATGGGCACCGAACCCTTCTGGTCTGCCCAGAACACCGGCGGGCGGCTGCATTACGACACGCCCGACGCCCCCGCCCGCGATATGGAGATCTGGATGGCGCAGGATAGCGGGATCGAGGGTGATCTGCGCCGGATGCTGCAATTTGCGGGCATCGGGGGCCCCGGCATGGGGTTCATTTACCCCGCGGAATGCTCTGACGGCATGTCGGACCGCGCTTACGGTCTGGCGATCAGCCTAATGACCGCGCCCGATGCGCCCATGCTGTCGGGCTGCTGCACGCTCAGTCGCTGAGCGCCTCGATCCAGCGGGTGATCCGCGCGCGGTTCACCCCCAGATCGGAATGGCCGAAACGCGACCGGGCGAAGGCCAGAAGCATCGCGCCCTCGCCCGCCGGTTCGATCAGGATGGATGTGTAATCAGGATACCCCATCAGGGCAGTGCGGCTGAGATAGGTCATGTGACCCGCGGCCAGCGACCCCGCGATCCGTTCCGCCCCATCCGTGCGCGCGACCTCATCGACCCGCGCGGCCAGCACCTCGGGTGCCATCTGGAACACGCGCGGCATCTCATCCCCGCCCGCCATGCGGATCAGGTGGAAATTCGGACTGGAGGGACGGGCGACAAGGCGCGGGTCTTCATGCCAGCGCGCCGGATCAGAGGGCGCAAGGCGGATCCAAGCCATCACGCCCAGCACCAGAACCCCCAGCGCAAGCCCCACCAGTTTGATCATTTTCCTTTCCCTTTCAATGCCTTGCAATATAGGCAGATCAATTCCGTCCCGACATGCGCCCCCATGACCGCCGTCGCACCCGTCGCGTCATAGGCCGGGGCAACCTCGACCACATCCCCGCCTTTCAGCGCGATCCCGTCCAGCGCGCGCAGCATCACCGCCGCCTGATTGGGCGTCAGCCCACCCCAGACCGGCGTGCCGGTGCCGGGCGCAAAGCCCGGATCAAGCGCATCAATGTCAAAGCTGATATAGCACGGCCCCTCGCCCACGATCGCGCGCACCTTCGCCGCAGCGGCTTTCGGGCCAAGCTCATGCACTTCAAACGCGTCGATCACATTCACCCCAAGATAGTCAGAACACTCGGTGCGAATCCCGATCTGCACAGAATGGGCCGCATCCACGATCCCCGAACGTACCGCCTTATACATGAAGGTTCCGTGATCCATGCGTTCGGTATCGTCATCGGGCCAGAGATCGGAATGGGCATCGAACTGAATCACCCGCATCGGGCCGAATCGCTCTGCATAGGCGCGCAGGATCGGCAGGGTGATGAAATGATCGCCGCCCAGCGTCAGCGTGCCGACACCGGCATCGAGGATCGTCGCGATATGGGCTTGCAAAGTGGCGGGAAAATCCTGCGGGCGGCCCGGGTCGAAGGCCAGATCGCCATAATCGGTGATGACATTCTCCGAGAGCGGGTCGAAGCCCCAGCCATAGGGCCGCTCATAGGGTTGCAGGCTGCTCGCTTCGCGGATCGCACGCGGGCCGAACCGCGCGCCGCTGCGATTCGACGTCGCCGTGTCAAAGGCCACGCCGGTCACAGCCATGTCCACGCCTTGCAGGTCTTTGGTATAGCGCCGCCGCAGGAAACTGGTGACGCCCGCGAAACTGTTTTCCAGCGTCAGGCCCTTGCGGTCGTCGTTCAACAGGGCCGTATCCACTTCGCGAAATGTGCGCTCTTGGGTCATGGGGATTGCCTCTTGCCGGATATGGATTAGGCATAGCGCAAGAGCGGTCACAGGAAAACCGATGCTTTACGAACCTGAAGGATATGACGCGACGCGCTGGCCGGAAAGCTATTGGCGCGCGTCCTGCGCGGAGCTGCCGCCCTGCCCGGCGCTGCACGGGGAAACGCGCGCCGATGTGGTGATCATAGGTGCGGGCTATGCCGGGCTGAACGCGGCTCTGGAACTGAATGAGCAGCATGGCGCGGATGTGCTGGTGCTGGAGGCAGGCCAGCCCGGTTGGGGCGCATCGGGGCGCAATGGCGGGTTTTGCTGTCTGGGCGGGGCACGCTTGCCCGAAAGCGCCATCGCGCGGCGATTCGGGGCGGGGGCGGTTGCCGAATGGGCCGGATGTGAGCGCGCGGCGATTGCCCGCGTGCAGGACAATCTGACGCGCTACGGGATCGACGCGCAGGTGACGGAACCGGGGGAATTGCTGTTCGCGGACAGCCCGCAGGCCTGGGCGCAGATCCAAGCCGCGCCGCTGGCCGAGGGTGCGCGACTGCTGGACCGGGTCGCGCTGCGGGCCGAGGGGCTGCATACCGGGGCCTATCTGGGCGGTCTCTATACGCCTGAAGGGTTCGGGCTGCACCCCTATGTCTATGTCACGGGTCTTGCCCGTGCCGCACTGGCCGCCGGGGTGCGCGTCCATGGCGACAGCCGCGCATTGTGTCTGCATCCGCTGGCGCAGGGCTGGCGGGTCGAGACGGCAAGCGGCACAGTAACGGCGCGGCAGGTGCTGGTTGCCACCAATGGCTATAGCGACGAACGGCTTGTGCCCTGGCTGAAGGGCCGCATCCTGCCTGCGATCTCGAATATCATGGTCACGCGGCCGCTCACGCAGGCGGAACTGGATGCACAGGGCTGGACGCGGACGCTGATGGCCTATGACAAGCGCATGCTTTTGCACTATTTCCGCCTTTTGCCCGACAACCGGCTGATGTTCGGTGCGCGCGGGGGGCTGTCCTTCCGGCCGCGATCTGTCGCGGAGTTTGCCAAGCGCGCGCGGGCCGAGTTCGATTTGATCTTTCCGGGTTTCGCACAGGTCGAAGCCGCGTATCACTGGAACGGGCTGGTCTGCCTGACTGCCTCGCTCGCGCCCCATATCGGCCCGGTGCCGGGGGCGGATGGGCTATGGTGCGCGCTTGGCTGGCATGGCAATGGCGTTGCCGCAGCCTCCGAGGGCGGTCGCCGCGCCGCCCGCGCGTTGATGGGCGACGGCACAGCCCCGCCCGCAATCACCCGCCGCCCGCCACCGCGGTTCCTGCTGCCGCGCAAATGGGCGCTTGGGACCGGCATGGCGTTGGCCGGACTGATCGAGGGGCGCATGCGCGCGGTTGCGGGGTAAGGTGCGTGCTGAGCACGCACCTTACGATCACACAGCCGACGTGAGCATCCCCTCGCGCTGCAGATGCGCCCAGGTCTGATCCAGCGTCTTGCGCGCCCGCGCGATCAGTTCGTCGATATCGGCGGGGGTGATCACCAGTGGCGGCGCAATGATCATCCGGTCGCCCACATGGCGCATCACCAGATTATTGCCGAAGGAATATTCGCGGCAGATATAGCCCACAGTGCCGGGTTCCGAGGCAAAACGCGCGCGGCTGGCCTTGTCGGGCGTCAGCGCAAGGCTTGCCATCAACCCGCGCGACACGGCCTCGCCCACCAGCGGGTGATCGGCGAGCGATCCCCAGGCCTGCGCGAGATAGGGCGCAGTCTCGTTGCGCACCCGGTCGATGATGCCTTCTTCATCCATGATGCGCAGGTTCTCAAGCGCCACCGCCGCCGCGACCGGATGCCCGGAATAGGTATAGCCGTGATTGAACTCGTCCTGCGCGATGGTCTGCGCCACCTCGTCACAGACAATCGAGCCACCGATGGGCTGGTAGCCCGAGGACAGGCCCTTGGCGATAGTGATGATATGCGGTCGGATGCCATAGCCTTCGCAGGCAAACCAATACCCGGTCCGTCCAAAGCCCGTGATCACCTCATCGGCGATCAGCAGGATGCCGTATTTATCGACGATCCGCTGGATTTCCGGCCAGTAGCTTTCGGGCGGAATGATCACGCCCCCTGCCCCCTGAACCGGTTCGGCAATAAAGGCCGCGACATTCTCAGGCCCCAACTCAAGGATCTTCTCCTCCAGCTGCCGCGCGCGCGCCAGACCGAACTCCTCAGGGCTCATCGCACCGCCCTCGCCCCACCAATAGGGCTGGTCGATATGGACGATTCCGGGAATGGGCAGCCCGCCCTGCGCGTGCATGGCGGCCATCCCGCCAAGCGACCCCCCGCCCATGGTCGATCCATGATAGCCATTGCGGCGCGAGATCACGATATGGCGCTGCGGCTGGCCCTTCAGCGCCCAGTACTGGCGCACCATGCGCAGATTGGTGTCATTCGCCTCGGACCCCGAACCTGCAAAGAACACATGGTTCAGATCGCCCGGCGCAAGTTCCGCCAGTCGCGCCGCGAGTTGCAGCGCGGGCACATGGCTGGTCTGGAAAAACGTGTTGTAATAGGGCAATTCGCGCATCTGCCGCGCCGCAGCCTCGGCCAGTTCCGTGCGCCCATAGCCGATATTGACGCACCAGAGCCCGGCCATGCCGTCGATCAGTTCCTCACCATCGCTATCGGTCAGCCGCACCCCGTCGGCGCGCACGATGATGCGCGCGCCCTTCTCGCCCAGCGCGCCATTGGCAGTGAACGGGTGCATGTGATGGGCAGCATCCAGCGCCTGCAATTCAGCAGTCGGCGCGATATTCGTAAGCGTCATGACGGTCTCCAGTCCTCGGGAATTGCCCGCAGGATAGGGGTTGCACGCGCGCCGTCAAGGGAATTTGATCAAATTATGCGTAAAGCCCGGCCTCAAGCCCCGCGCGCATATTTGTGACCCCCTGGATGATGTCGGCTTCAAGCGCATCGCGCAGCGCCTCGGGGTCGCGCGCTTCAAGCGCCGCGAGCATCCGCTTGTGATGATCCGCATCCTCGGGCCCCCAGCCCAGACAGACCATGCGCAGCGAGGGACCGAAGCGCAGCCAGAGCGAAACCGCCATGGCTTCCAGAACCTCGGACCCCGCCCGCGCATAGAGGGCAAAATGAAAACCGTGGTTTTCGCGCAGATAGGTCGGGACATCCCCTGCCGCAATCGCGGCATCCAGCCGACTGTCGATCGCCCGAAGTTCTGTAATCAGCGCCGCATCGCACCCGGCCAGCGCCTGCCGCGCAAGCTCGGTTTCGACCGCGCGACGCGCATAGCCAAGATCTTCGAGCGTTCGCAAATCAAGGCGCGGCACCGAGACACGCCGGTTGCCCTGCATCACCAGCGCCCCTTCGGCAATCAGCCGCCGGATCGCTTCCCGCACCGGCGTCATCCCCAGCCCCAGCCTGGTCACCAGCCCTTCGATAGTGACCGCCGCGCCTGGTGCCAGTTCGCCAAACAACACCATATCGCGCAGCCGCGCATAGGCGATCTGATGCGCGGGCACCCGGTCCATCATGCCCTGCATCCTGATTTCATCTTGCCAAAAATACTCAATTCTCCCTTCAGAAAAACGCCTGCAACCCGGTCTGTGCACGCCCCAGGATCAGCGCGTGCACATCATGGGTGCCCTCATAAGTATTCACGGTTTCGAGATTGACCATATGGCGCATGACCTGAAATTCATCGGCAATCCCGTTGCCGCCATGCATGTCACGCGCATGGCGCGCCATCTCCAGCGCCTTGCCGCAATTGTTGCGCTTTATGAGCGAGATCATCTCGGGCGCAGCCTCTGCCGCATCCATCAACCGCCCCACTTGCAGCGCCGCCTGCAAACCAAGCGCGATTTCGGTCTGCATATCGGCCAGTTTCTTCTGGAAAAGCTGCGTCTGCGCCAGGGGCCGCCCGAATTGCTTGCGGTCCAGCCCATATTGCCGCGCCGCGTGCCAGCAGAATTCCGCCGCGCCCATCACGCCCCAGGCAATGCCATAGCGCGCGCGATTCAGGCAGCCGAACGGCCCTTTCAGCCCTTCAACATGCGGCAGAAGTGCATCCTCGCCGACCTCGACACCATCCATGACGATCTCGCCCGTGGTGGATGCACGCAGAGACAGTTTGCCCTCGATCTTCGGCGCCGACAGCCCCTTCATACCCTTTTCCAGAATGAAACCACGGATCTTGCCGCCATGGGCGTCAGATTTCGCCCAGACCACGAAGATATCGGCAAAGGGGCTGTTCGAGATCCACATTTTCGATCCCGTCAGCCGGTAGCCGGTCGGGGTCTTTTCGGCGCGGGTTTTCATGCCCGCCGGGTCGGACCCGGCATCGGGTTCGGTCAGGCCGAAACAGCCGATCAACTGGCCCGAACACAGGCCCGGCAGGTATTTCTCGCGCTGTGCTTCCGACCCGTAGGCATAGATCGGGTAGATCACCAGCGAGGATTGCACCGACATCATCGACCGATAGCCCGAATCCACCCGCTCGATTTCGCGCGCGATCAGCCCGTAGGTGACATAAGATGCGCCAAGCCCGCCATAGGCTTCGGGCAGGGTCGCGCCCAGAAGCCCGGCCTCGCCCATCAGCGCGAACAGATCCGGGTCGGCGGTCTCGGCGCGATATGCGGCAGTCACGCGCGGTTGCAGTACCGATTGCGCAAATTCATGCGCCGCATCGCGCAACATGCGTTCATCTTCGGACAACTGGCTTTCCAGCTTCAGCGGGTCCGCCCAGATGAAGCGGCCCAGATCCGGGGCGTCCTTGCTCTTGAGCGCGGGTCTGTCGAGCGGCATTGCGTATCCTCCATCCGGTC
>JAFIEM010000124.1 GCA_020832555.1 Natronohydrobacter sp.
CAGATCAATTCATCCTAAATCCGATCCACCAAATGCCGGGACTGAACACCTAGAATTTCAGGCAAAGAACAGTCGAGATTCGGTGGTTCGTACAGTCGAGTATCTTCTGTCACCCCATGGCGATGCGATTGAGCGAGCCTATGATTGTGTTTATGGAAACTATAAACTCAAAGGTTTTGGGGAAGCGTGCGTCATGGAACTACTCGGCTGGGGAGACCCGAAGCGTCCCCCATTCAACAACCGCTCAATTCGCGGCATTCGTCTCCTTGGCTTTGATGTGGAGCACTTGGTCGCTGGCGAATGAAATGACGACGCCTCAACCCCCACCCATGGTTCCTCCCGGGCCCGATCTGTATACGGGGGGGCTGAGCGCGCAAGTTTTCTAGCGTCTGGCTTTTTCACCGGGGAATCCACCGGGAATCCACCCCAGCGCCGGCGCTGGAAATTGTGACTCAATTTCAGAGACTTATGCGCGCGCCCCGCTGGCCAAGGTGGATTCCGGCTGGAAGCCAGGGAATCCACCCAGTGGAATCCAGTTGCCACCGAAGCCGCCTCTGGAAGCCACCTGCGCCTTGCCCTGCCGGAAGGCATTGATTCCAGGCGTAAAAATGCTTTGACTTTTCTAGCCCCCTTGACCTATCCCTTGACCATCGAAGAGTTGCGCCCGGAGGAAACCCCTCGCGGGCGCTTTTGTTTTCCTGACATCGCGGAACCTGTTCGGCGGCTAGCCCCCTCGGCTGCACGCTGGCGTCTGTCCGCCCTGCCCCAAATTCGAAAGCCACCCATGGACCTCGTCTTCGCACCGAGCCAGATCGAGAGCTGGCCAATCGACCGGCTGCGCCCCTATGCGCGCAATGCCAAGATGCATGGTGACGACCAGGTAGCCAAGATCGCCGCGAGCATGGCCAAGTTCGGCTGGACCGTGCCCTGCATGGTCGCTGATGACGGCGAGCTGATCGCAGGCCATGGCCGGGTTCTGGCCGCGACCATGCTCGGGCTGACCGAGGTGCCGGTCATTCGATTGGCGCATCTGGATGAGGCCGAGCGGCGGGCCTATCGCATCGCCGACAATAAGCTGACCGAGCTGGGCGAATGGGACGAGGCCATGCTGCGCGACGAGATCGCGGGGCTGCTGGCCGAGGATTTCGACCTGTCGCTCTTGGGCATCAGCGACGATGATCTGGACGCGCTGCTGCGGGATCCGGAGGCGCTGGGCGGGGACGGCCCGGTCGAGGGCGAGGATGACGTGCCCGATTTGCCAGTCACCCCGGTATCGGTGCCGGGTGACCTCTGGCAACTTGGGTCGCACCGGCTGATCTGCGGCGACAGCACATCGGCCGATGTGGTTGCGCGGCTTTTGGGCGATGTGCGCCCGCTGCTGATGGTCACCGACCCGCCCTATGGCGTCGAATATGATCCAAGCTGGCGCAACCAGGCAGGCGCAGCCAAAACCAAACGTACCGGCAAAGTGCTGAATGATGACCGCGCAGACTGGCGCGAGGCATGGGCGCTGTTTCCGGGCGATGTCGCCTATGTCTGGCATGGCGCGCTGCATGCCGCGACAGTGGCCGATAGCCTGACCGCTGTCGGCTTTGCCATCCGCTCGCAGATCATCTGGGCCAAGGACCGGTTGGTGCTCAGCCGGGGCGATTACCACTGGCAGCACGAACCCTGCTGGTATGCGGTGCGCGCCAAGGGCAAGGGCCACTGGGCGGGCGATCGCAAGCAGACGACGCTCTGGCAGATCGCCAATCGCGATCAGGATGCCGATACCGTGCACGGCACGCAGAAACCGGTGGAATGCATGCGCCGCCCGATACTCAACAACTCCAGCCCCGGCCAGGCAGTCTATGAGCCCTTCATGGGATCCGGCACCACGCTGATCGCGGCGGAAACGACGGGGCGCGTCTGCCTCGGCATGGAACTGAACCCGGCCTATGTCGATGTCGCCATCGAGCGCTGGCAGTCCTTTACAGGCGAGGAGGCGGTACTGGCAGAGACCGGCGAGACATTCGCTGCCCTGAAAGCCAGGCGGCAGGCCGCATGATCCCGCATCCGCCTCGTAACTTGCGCAGGGCTCTGGGAGCTCCGATGTCAGACCACCTGATCCGGAGCCGGAATGCGCAGTCTCACTGCCCTGAATGCACGCGAAACACCCCTCGCCATCGCCACGATTTGCGCGGGCGTTGCATTTCTGGTGGCCAACGACGCGATCGCCAAGCTGCTGACGGACCGCTATACGCCGATCCAGATCGTGTTCCTGCGCAACCTGATCGCCGTACCGATCATCACAACCGTGATCATCATGGCTTTCGGATCAGCCAGTCTGCGCACGCGGCATCTCTCGCTGCATGCTGCACGCGGCGCGCTGATGACGCTCGGTGCCTGGCTCTCTTTCACCGCGCTGATCTATCTGCCACTGGCAGAAGCAACCGCGCTGGTCTTCTCAGCCCCGATCTTCATCACGGCGCTGTCGGTGCCCCTGCTCGGCGAGCATGTCGGCTGGCGGCGCTGGGGCGCCGTCTTGCTGGGCTTCGTCGGTGTGCTTGTCATCGTCCGCCCCGGCAGCGCGGCGTTCCAGCTTGCGGCCCTGCTGCCGGTGGGCACGGCGCTCTGCTATGCGCTGTTCATGATCAGCGCGCGCTGGATCGACCGCAGCGAGCGGCTCTGGACGATGATGCTTTTTGCGATGCTGTTCCCGATGATCTATGCCGCGCCCTTCGCCATGGCGAATTGGGTGCCGGTCCAGGGGGACGACATCCTGCTCTTTCTCGGGCTTGCCATCTGCGGCAGCCTTGGACTGGCGCTGATCGGACAGGCGTTCCGGATGGCCCCTGCCGCCATTGTCGCGCCCTTCGATTACACGGCTCTGATCTGGGCCACAGGTCTGGGTTGGCTGATCTGGGGCGATGTGCCGATGCTCTGGACCATTCTGGGGGCCGCGATCATTATTGCCAGCGGGATCATCATTATCCTGCGCGAGGCAAGGCAGGCGCAATAAGCGCAAGCGCGATCACCAGTGCGCTGGTTCAAGATCGCGGTTGCATGGCATGACAATGCAGCTGCGCCCGAGCCAGATCGCCTTCTGGCCGCTGGATCGGCTCAAGCCCTATGCGCGCAATGCCAAGACGCACGACGCCGATCAGGTGGCGCGGATCGCTGCCAGCATGGCCGAGTTCGGATGGACCGTCCCTTGCCTCGTGGCGGCCGACGGCGAGCTGATCGCGGGCCATGGCCGCGTCCTGGCCGCCGCACAGCTCGGGCTGACTGATGCGCCGGTCATCGTGCTGAACCATCTGACCGAGGCGCAGCGTCGCGCTTACCGGATCGCCGACAACAAGCTGACAGAGATGGGCGGCTGGGACGAGGCGCTGCTGCTGGAAGAACTGCGCGAGTTGCTGGCAGAGGACTTCGATCTCGGACTGATTGGCATCCCCGAGCATGAGCTGGACGCGCTGCTGCACGAAGCCGATGATAATCGCACGCCGATTGACGATGACACGGCCGACACCATCCCCGAAGCCCCAACCGAGCCGATTACCCGTTCGGGCGACATCTGGGCGCTGGGCGATCACCGGCTGATCTGCGGCGATGCCACCGACCCTGCCGTGGTCGTGCGGCTGATGGACGGGGCGCAGGCGTTGCTGATGTTCACCTCGCCACCCTATGCCCAGCAGCGCGACTATGGCGCGGCGAAGGAGAAGATCGGCGATTGGGATGCGCTGATGCAGGGCGTCTTTGCCGCTGCGCCGGTGACGGAAACTGCCCAGCTGCTGTTGAACCTCGGTCTGGTCCATCGCGATGGCGAGTGGATTCCCTACTGGCAGGGCTGGGTAGACTGGATGCGCGCGCAGGGCTGGCGGCGGTTCGGCTGGTATGTCTGGGACCAGGGGCCCGGCCTGCCTGGCGACTGGAACGGGCGGCTGGCCCCGTCGCATGAGTTCATCTTCCACTTCAACCGCGCGTCCCGAAAGCCCCACAAGACCGTCGCGTCCAAACATGCTGGCGAAACGTTGGGCGGCGGCGGATTGCGCGGGGCCGATGGTACCGTCCATCGCAAGACCGGTTTCGGCAACGCGATCCAAAGCCATCGCATCCCGGACAGCGTGTTCCGCATCATGCGCCACAAGGGCGGGCTGGGTGCCGCCGGATCGCACCCGGCGGTGTTCCCAGTAGCGCTGGTCGAAGCCGTGCTCGAGGCCTTCACCGATCCGATCGATCTGGTGTTCGAGCCGTTCTGCGGCTCCGGGACACAGCTGATCGCCGCGGAACGCACCGGACGGCGATGCTTTGCGATGGAACTGGACCCGGTCTATTGCGACGTAGCGATCCGGCGATGGGAGATGGCGACGGGAAGGACTGCCAACCTTGTCGTCGCTCCGGCTGAAACCGCGAAACCAGCGCGCGGCAGAAAGAAACGCGCATGACACAGTCACGTCGCATGTCCCTGATCGAGGCCATCACTAATGTCGCCGTGGGCTACGCGCTGGCTGTCGCCACGCAGATCATCGTGTTTCCATGGTTTGGCCTGCATGCGAGCCTTGGTGACAACCTGGCGCTGGGCGCAGTGTTCGTGGGAATATCCCTGCTGCGCAGCTATGCGTTGCGCCGACTGTTCGAGCGCTGGACGCATTTGTGATGCGGTGAAGCGCCATAATGCAGATGTCGCCCTGCGCAAGACCTGATATTTGGTCGGTCATGATACGCTTTTTCGACATGTTTCTTGGCCGCTCGACCGCAATACGTGCGCTCGATGATGCGCTGCGTGCTGCTGGTCTGCACCCGCTGCTTGTACCGGAGCCGGTCAAGCTGACCGTGATCCAGCTCACGAAGAAGCTTGATGCAGGGCAAAGGCAGGACGCGGCCTTCGCAGAAGCAGCGCTGCTTCTGGCCTATTGCATCCTCGGACATCAGCAATTCGCCGACAGCAACAGTTCCGAGGAGGCCATGCGCGCGGATCAGCGTGTGGAGGCTGCATTGGACGAAGGCGACACATTGGACGCGAAACTGATCCTGCTAGCGTTTCATGCCGGGCTGATCACACCCGAGATCACGGATCGGATCGAGATCGATGAAAGCTGATAGTCGCCACCATTCCCGATAACCGGCATCATTGACCGTCCCACCGCCGCAACATCCAATACCACTGATCCGGGTTTGCCATGATCCGTGCGGACAGGCTGTCATTGAACGCGCGGGTCATCGTGATGCTGTCGGTGTGCGGGATCGGAGCTTCGAAATCGACCCGAAATAGATCTCCGTCGTCTATGCGGATGCCATAGGCAGGGATCATCGGCAGATCGTATTTGAGGGCAAGTTGTGCCGCGGACAGTGAGGTGAGCGCATCATGGCCCAGAAACGGCAGCGGCACACCTTCCGAATATTTCTCATCCAGCAGGATCGAAATGATGCCACCATCCCGAACATGACGGACCAGCGCGCGCGTGCCGATACGACCCGTAGCAAGGATCGGTTTGCCCCCGGCTTCGATACCTGTACGAATCCGGCGCTCGTAATGGCGGTTCCTGTTCGGACGATACACGGCCCCGCTTTCAAGCCCATGCATCCTGATTGCGGCACGGATCGCTTCCCACTGCCCAAAATGGCCGGAAACGATGATGGCCCCTTTGCCAGCAGCTTGCGCAGCCTTGAGAGCGTCAAGGCCCGGGCCGGACACCCTGAGTTTGTGATGATGCGTCTGAAACTCGGCATCGTGATAAATCTCGAAGAGGGTCCGCCCCATCTGTCGACCCATGGCCTGACCCAGTTTCGCGCGATCCCCGCGCGGCATATCCGGGAATACCCGCGCAGCTTCGCGGTCGAAACGGACCCTTGCCGGCGGGAACCACCGCATGACCGCTGCCAATGTCGTGCCGAGGGCGCGGGACCGGGATTCAAATGACCGCCATCGCGCGACGGTCAGCGCCGACCACAAAGGAAAGTAGCGCGCATGTTGCAGGACTGATTTGAGAGGGCGGGACAGCATACTTCCCATATGGTCATTTTGCGCAGGGATGCCAATTCGAAATAGGCTATCAGACCTGAAGTGGCTTCGGGTCAGGTCTTGAATCACCCGATCCGATACACCGACCCGCGCCCTTGCTCTTTGACGGATGTGATCTCAAGCCCCAGCTTCTTCTTCAAGCCGCCCGAGATCAGGCCACGGGCGCTATGGGGCATCCAGCTCGTCGCCTCGACGATCTCAGCAATGGACGCGCCCTCGGGCCGCTGCAGCAGCGCAATGATCTGCGCCTGCTTGGTGCCCGCGCGGATGGAGATTGGCTTTGGCACGTCGGTGGCGTCTGTCGTCAGTGTGGGCTCCGCGTCCTTCTGCGGCTTCGCCTTGCGCGCATTTGCGACAGCGTTGGCCGCCACTGGCTCGATCCCGATAGCCTCCAGCCCGGCCTCGGTTGCGATCAGCGTGGTGCCATGACCATCGCCGGTTTCGCGCCAGAGCGGTTCGCCGCGGCGCAGATCGGCATCGACTTCTTCCAGCCAGCCATTGGTGATCATGCGAGTGACCGCCATCTTTGCTGCTGCGCCATGCAGTCCGTCGGGCAGCGGCATGGCCAGATTGCCGGGGCGGGTCGCCGCGCGGCTGAGGATGATGGTCTGGGTGTCGGTGAGTTTGGGCATCTTGGCCTCCTGTCGTGATGGGGAGAAAGGGGTCTGGGTCAGTCGCCCCCGGCCATGCTTGCGGCGATGGCGAAATGCTGCACCCAGCCGGTCAGATATGGCAGACCAGCGGGGATGCCCTCGTCGCGCTCCAGCTGGCGCGAGATGCGCCAGTCCTGCCATGTGCGGATTGAGGATCTGATCGCGGTCTCGCTGTCGATCTTGCAGCCCACCATGTTGCCGACCACGTCATCGGCAAAATGGCGGCCCATCCGGCTGTCCAGAAAGTCACGGATGCCGATCATCTCCTCCTCGGTGGTGGCGCGGATGGCCTTGGCGATCAGGGTCGAGGCCAGCACCCAGACCTCCACGCTGCGCCGGTCGCGCTCGGGGCAAGTGGTGAGCGTGCCGAAGAAACCATAGTCAGGGTTGCGGCTGGGCAGGATGGCAGGTGTGGTCATGGCAGTGGCTCCTTGTGGTGAGTTGCATCGTTTCCGTGAAACAACAATCGCTCGAGAGCGCCGATTATCGTAGGAAATTCTGAGCAATTTCATGGCTTTATGATCGTCTTGGACAGCATCATTCGATCCGGTGCGGATCGATCAGCGCCGCCTGCTCCGCCTCGTGACGCTGGGCAGCGTCGGGTGGGTCGCGCCGCGCATTGACGATTGCGACGAACAGCGCGCGGGCGACAGCGGCGACCTCATCGGCCCCGGTGCTTGAGAGCTGGACATCATGGATGGCGATGGCCTCACCCAGATCAGTCAGAGCATAAAGGGTGGCGAACTCGGCGTCCGTCGGGTCGCAGGTCTCGGTGTCCCGGTCATGCTCGGACACAGCAATGCTGCGGCAAAAGCGCAGGTCAAACCCGATGGCGCAGTTGCGGCGAATGACATCATCGAGCGTTTCTCCCTCGGACAGGCAGTTAAGGGACAGATCAGACATGGCAGGAGCCTTTCAGGTTTGGAGGATCACTCGGCATCGGGATTGACCTCGACCCAAGCGCCGCCCAGCCAGAGATAGAGATGGCAGAACTGGCGCGTCGGGCGCGGCAGGATGGTCGGGTCGCGGGGAGCGTCGAAGGCTTCGATCTCACTGGCACGGACCTGCCGGATTTCCTTTGCCGCCAGAATGTCCTCGGGCGTCCATGGGGCCAATGCGGGCAGCATGTGCGACGGGTAGCCGTCGTAATGGCAGTACACATGTGCCCATTCCCCGGGCCCGACTTCGATGGCGATCTGCGCGCGGGTGCTCATGATCACGCCTTCAGATCAGCTGCAGGCTGGCCAGCATGGTGCTGGCAGCGGCGAGCTGGGTGGTCGGAAGCTCGATCCGGATCTGTGCGGCAGCGTCCGAAGCTTCCGCCTCTATCCCCTCGTCGCGCAGCGCGGCCGCGATCATGCGGGCAGCGGCGTCGGGGCCCTTCAGATTCAGCGGATCCGGCAGGGCTGCGTGATCGATGCGGATGGTGGTGATGGCCGTCATGTCGTGTCCTTTCAGGCTTGGGCCTTGGCAGTGATTGAGGCATCAGGATCAGCAGCACCGGCTCGGCGCCCGGCCTCAAAGGCCTCCTCCAGCGCGGCGCGGATCGCCCAGACAGCGACATCGTGGAAATCG
>JAFIEM010000125.1 GCA_020832555.1 Natronohydrobacter sp.
GGCTGGACTGGATCGTCTGATCGACGATGGTCTGATACCAGTCCGCGCGCTGTTCTTCCGCCGCATTGGGGTTGCGCGGCACCTTGCGCGGGGGCGCTTCAGTGCCGCCGGGCGCTGTGGCGACCACACGGATACCGCGTTCTGCCACTTCCCAGGCCAGGCTTGCCGTGAGTGCGTTCACACCCCCCTTTGCCGCCGCATAAGGCACGCGGTTCAGCCCGCGCGTGGCGATGGATGAGACATTGACGATCACGCCTGCGCCCTGCGGCAGCATGTGATCAAGCGCCGCGCGGCAGCAATAGAGCGTGGGCATCAGCGAGCGGCGGATCTCCGCGTCGATCTGAGGCGCGTCGTAATGTTCAAACGGCTTGGCCCAGATCGTGCCGCCGACATTGTTCACCAGAATGTCGATCCGGCCCCACAGGTCTGCAGCCTTGGCCATCGCCTTTGCGCAGCCTGCCCATGTTTCCAGATTGACCGAAATTGCATGAGCCTCGCCGCCCGCCTTGCGGATGGCTTTCACTACGTCTGTGCGGTGCGGCGAGCGGTCCACGATCAGCACGCGCGCCCCTTCCGCGGCCGCCCCTTCGGCAACTGCGCGGCCAATGCCCTGCGCGGCGCCGGTCACGACCATCACCTTGCCGGAAAACCGCGCGCTCATGCGGCGGCCTTTTCTTCGGTCGGGTTGAACTTCTCGAAATGGAAACTTGCCGGGGTCACGCCCAAGCCCGTGAAATGCGCGCGCACAGCATCCACCATCGGGGGCGGGCCGCACAGATAGACATCGGCCTGCCCGTTGTGCAGGTCTTCGGCGGTCAGGTGATCGGTGACGAAACCCTTGCGCGGGTGATCTTCGTCCGCAGCAGCCAGAATGGTGACGAGCCGCACTGTTCCGATACGCTCGGCCAGGGCCTGCACGCGCTCCAGCTCCACCAGATCAGCGGCACGGGTGACGGCATAGTAAAGCGTGATCGGCTGGTCGGTGCCCTGTTCCGCCACTTGCTCCAGCATCGACAGGAATGGCGCAAGCCCGGTGCCGCCAGCCAGCCAGAGTTGGGGTCGCGTGATCGGGCGCAGGTAGAACGCGCCCATCGGGCCGGTCAGCGTGACACGCTCGCCTGCGATCGCACGGGCCAGATAGCTGCTCATCACCCCGCCGGGCATGTTGCGGATCAGGAAGCTGGCCTCCGTCGCACCGGGGGCAGATGAAAAGGAATAAGAGCGATGCTTGCCTGTGCCGGGGACCGAAACATTGACATATTGCCCCGGCAGGAACTGCATCGGCCGATCGAGAGTCAGCCGCAACCCGAACGAGGTTTCCGACAGCTGGTCCACGCCTGCCACTGTTGCGGCCACTTCCTCGGGCGCAGTCTTGCAGGCCGCAGAGGATGCCGGAATACGGATCACGCAATCGCTTTGCGGCATCATCTGGCAGGTCAGGACATAGCCCTCGGCGGCTTCATCCTCGGTCATGGCCTCGTCCATGTAGAATTCCAGCTCGTATTCGCCTTTCTCGGCAAAACACTTGCAGGTGCCACAAACCCCGTCGCGGCAATCCATCGGGATGTTGATCTTCTGGCGAAAGGCAGCTTCCGTCACCTTCTCGTCGTCATCGCACTGGATGACGCGGGTCACGCCATCCTCGAAATTCAAGGCAACGCTGTAGGTCGTCATGGCAAACTCCTCCCTTGCGCGCGCCCTCCTCCGGGCGCGCGAGCTGGTCTCTGGTCAGGGGTGGCAGGCTCAGATGTGGTAGACGTCGATCACATGATGGATCTGGTCATTTTTCAGGATCACCTTCTTCGACGTGATCACGGGCTTCTCGGCGCGCACATCCAGCGTGTAGAAGGACGTGCCCCAGTGCTGATCTGTTGTCCCATAGCGATAGGTCATCGTCACCCAGTTGAAGCGCAATTCCACGATCCCGTCACGCTGACTCAGCACCTCGATATTCGACAGGTTGTGATTGGTGCGCGGCTCTGGCAGCGAGGTCGCGGAAGAGCGATCCGTCTTGATGCGGAACACGCGATCCTCGATCCCGGAACGGTCGGGGTAGTAGATCAGTGACATCTCGTTCAGCGGGTCTTCGGTCAGGCGATCCTCATCATCCCAGGTGGGCATCCAGAACGGGCAGTCCTTGGCGTAGAAACTCAGCCAGGTGTCCCAGTCGCGATCATCGAGCGCGCGGGCCTCAGAATAGAGAAAGGCCGCGATCTCTGCATGGGTCAGGGTCTTGGCGGGGCGGTCAAGCGTGGCTGTGCTCATGGGTCTGCGCTCCTTATTCAGCGGCGACTTGCGCATCAGGCGCAGTTTCGCGTTCCTTGGCGATGGCTCTCGCCATACGCTCGGTCCATTGCTTGTGCTGGATCACGAACAGCCCTTCATCCTCGGTCCGTGCGCCCGACAGGATCGGGTTGATGCCCAGCGCCTTTGCGTCCTCGTCCGGGCCTTCGATCCACTGCGTCGCCCCACGGCAGATGTCATTCCAAGGCGCATGGGCGGCCCCTGCATAGCCGCGCTGGGTCGCGCGGAATTCTTCGGTATCATCCGGTGTTGCCATGCCAGAGGCGTTGAAGAAATCCTCATACTGGCGGATGCGGCGGGTGCGGGCTTCCTGAGACTCGCCCTTGGGCGCGATGCAGTAGATCGTGACCTCGGTCTTATCCACGCTGACGGGCCGGAACACCCTGATCTGGCTGGAAAACTGGTCCATCAGGAACACATTGGGATAAAGGCACAGATTGCGCAGCACGCCCACCATCCATTCGGCCTTGGTCTGACCATAGCGCTCGGTCCATTCCGCCAGACGCGGGTAATTGGGACGGTTGGTGGGGTCACTCCACGCCGTCCAAAGAAGCAGGTGACCATTCACATAGGAATGAAACCCGCCGCGCTGCTTGGCCCATTTGGACGCATCCGTGGCCTTGATATTGTCCTCTTTCCCGTCCGCCGTGCGATGGGCGGTCGTGGCGACATAGTTCCAATGCACCGCCGAGACATGATAGCCATCCGCGCCGTTTTCAGCCTGCAGCTTCCAGTTGCCATCGAAAGTGTAGGTGGACGATCCGCGCAGCACTTCCAGCCCCTCGTCGGACTGGTCCACGATGATGTCGATCATCTTGCGCGCTTCGCCCAAGTAATCTTCCAGCGGCTGCACATCGGCATAGAGCGAGCCGAACAGGAAGCCGCGATAATTCTCAAACCGCGCCACGCGCTTCAGGTCGTGGCTGCCATCCTTGTTGAACTGTTCGGGATAGCCCGCGCCCTTGGGGTCTTTCACCTTCAACAGCTTGCCCGTATTCGAGAAGGTCCAGCCGTGGAACGGGCAGGTAAAGGTTTTCTGGTTGCGCCGCTTGAACCGGCACAGCATCGCTCCCCGATGCGAACAGGCATTGACCAGCGCGTGCAGCTGCCCTTCCTTGTCGCGGGTGATCACGACGTGTGTGCGGCCCATATGCAGGGTGAAGTAATCGCCGGGGTTCGGGATCTGGCTTTCATGGGCCATGTAGATCCAGTTGCCTTCGAAGATATGCTTCATCTCCAGTTCGAACAGCTCTTCATCCGTGAACATGTCACGGCGCGCGCGGTAGATGCCGTTTTCCGGGTCGTCCTGCACGATACCGTCCAGACGGCGTTCCAGCTCGTCAAGATTGGATTGGGTGAACATGGCTTTCCTCCTCCTCAGGATGTGGGTTTATGCGCCAGCGACAGCACGCAGGCTGCGGGTCTTGTCGCGGCGGTAGAAGTCGGTCTTGTCGGGGTCGAGCGCGACCCCGAGACCTGCGCCATCGGGCACCACCACGCGAAAATCGCGGTAGGTCAGGGGCGTGGTCAGAATGTCATCGGTCAGCAGAAGCGGGCCGAAGAACTCGGTCCCCCATTCCAGATGCTCGATGGTCGAGAACAGCTGCAACGCGGCCGCAGTGCCGACCGCGCTTTCCAGCATCGTGCCCCCATAAAGCGCGATCCCTGCGGCCTGGCCGATGGACACGACCTCGCGCGCGCGCATCAACCCGCCTGATTGCGCGATCTTGACCGCGAACACATCGGCGGCTTTCTTGCCGGCCACAGCCAGCGCATCTTCCGGCCCGCCAAGCGCTTCATCGGCCATGACCGCGATCTCATAGCCGCGTGTCAGTTCCGCCATCGCATTCAGATAGCGCGCCTGCACCGGCTGCTCGACCAGTTCGCAGCCCACATCCTGCAAGCCCTTCAGGCCCCAGCGCGCATCGGCCAGCGTCCAGGCCTGATTGACATCAACCCGGATGCTGGCGCTGTCGCCCAAAGCCGCCTTGATCCGACCAACATGAGCCACGTCCTCGCGCACGGCGCGCTTGCCGATCTTCAGCTTGAAGATGTTGTGGCGGCGCGTCTCGATCATCGCTTCCGCCTCGGCAATATCCGTGTCGGAATTGCCCGAAGCCAGCGTCCAGGCAACAGCCATATCCGTCACGATATGACCGCCGAACAACTGCGCGACGGGCACGCCCAGCCGCTTGCCCAGAGCATCCCAAAGCGCGATTTCCACTGCCGATTTTGCAATCCGGTTGCCGCGCACATTGCGGTCCATCAGGGCGATGGCATTGGTGATCTGACGGGCATCCTGCCCGATCAACGCAGGGGCCAGATAGGTTTCGATGGCAGAGACGATGCTCTCGGGGCTTTCCGGGCAATAGCTCAGGCCGCCGATGGTCGTGCCCTCGCCAATCCCCTCGGACCCGTCCGAGCAGCGCAGACGCACGATCACAGGCGACTGTGTGCGCATCGTCATCATCGACAGGACATGCCCGCGAATGGTGGGGATATCCAGAATGAAGGCGTCTATCTGGTCGATCTTGGGCACGTCTGTCACCGTTTTTCTTGGGGTTCTTGCGGTGCAGAATGTTCTGCGACAGGGCGTTGAGTCGATGCGCGCGCGGGTCTTGAGTGATACCCTGCGCGCATACCCGGCAAACTTTGAACGCAGGCATAACCAGTATTGGCGTTACTGCGCCGAACGCCCGCCATGCGCTGCGAAGAGGTCAGTTATCGAAGACGGGGGTGTCCTGTACACGACCCGCCATCCAGACCAGCAACGGTCCGGCCACGAAGATTGACGAAGCGGTTGCGATGAACACGCCCGCGATCATCGGCAGGGCGAAGCCTGCCACGGTCGGCCCACCCCAGATTGCCATCGGAATCAGTGCGGCGAGTGTCGTGCCGGATGTGAAGATACAGCGCGCAAAGACCTGATTGAGGCTGCGATCCACGACTGCCGCAAACCCTGCCTTTTGCACCCGCGACAAGGACGGGGCGCTGCACGCGCTGGTCAATGCCTGCTCGCACCGGGCTGCGCTGTGCCGGTATCGGGGGCGACCAGATGAAAACTAATCTGCGCGGTGGTCCCGATCAGCGCGCGCAATTGGGCGGGGTTCTCGAGCCCCGGCAATTGCACAAGGATACGGTCACGGCCCACGCGGCTGATCTGCGGTTCCGACACGCTGACCTGATCAATGCGGTGGCGGATCACTTCGATACTGCGCCCAGCCGCGTCTGCTGCAATGCGCTCCAGCGCGGCCTCTGGGATGGACAGGCGCAGCGTGTCGCCGTCTTGGTCGATCGTGAAGTGGGGCGTATCGGTGGCGCCTAGCCCATTGGTGGCGCGCGCTTGCAGGGATGTGCTTACCTGATCGGTCGCGGGCAAGGTGATGACATCGCCGGTGCGGCGCACGCTACGGGGATCGCCGCCTTGATCGGTGACCACCGTGCGGGCGGTCTCGGTCAGGTTTCGTGCAGCGTGATCGGCCAATATCAGACGGTCAACGGCCAGAAGCAGATGCGCCCCGCCTTGCAGGTCAAGACCGAGCGAGACGGCACTGTTTGAGAATGGCGCGGGAAGTTGCGACCGCATGGGTGCGGGCAGGAAATTCGGCACGGAAAGGGCGATCCCGGCCAGAAGCAGGATCGCATAGGTCACAAGAACCCAAAGAGGGCGGCGCATGGTTAAAGTCCTTCGGTAAGAAGCTACGGTCAGCGGCGGCGTCAGGGCGCGGCTGCCGGCGGCCCTCGGGACGGGGGGATGGTAACCTGCCCAGCGACGATCAGCGCGCAGGACGACTGCGATACGGGGCCAACATCATCGGTGGTGGACAGTGTCCGGGTTAACTGGCGCAAGCGCCGGGTCATCGGTCGGGTCGGGCGCAGGCAGGGTCGTGCGGATTTGCTGCGTCGAGGCAGCCATCAGGACAGTATCCGTCCGCAGGTCATTCTGGTCTGACGCGTGTCGCGCAGCATCAAATTACGAGAGCAGCCCCGACGCCATGATCACCAGCGCCAGCAACAGGGCCAAAAGCCGATGGGGGACCCGCTGCAAACTCATCCTTGTGCAGCCCAGACATAGACCGCGTAGGCCAGCAACAACACGACGCCCACAGGCCGCCCGATCTGTGGCCGCAACAGCAGCAAGCCCGTCAGAAGCACCGATGCCGTGATCATGACCGGCAGATCGAAACTCAGGAACCGGTCTGCCATCAGAATCGGCGCGATCAGGGCCGTCACGCCCAGAATGCCCAGCACGTTGAAAATGTTGGACCCCACGATATTCCCAATCGCAATCTCGGACTGGCGGCGGAACGCGGCGATGAGCGAGGTGGCAAGTTCCGGCAGCGACGTGCCCACGGCCACGATGGTCAGGCCGATGAACGCCTCGGACACGCCATAGCCGCGGGCGATGTTGACCGCGCCATCGACCAGAAACCGCGCACCGATCATCAGCGCGCCAAGGCCCAATGCCACCCAGAGCGCCGATTGCCAGAGCGACAGCACGGGCGCGGGGTCGTCCTCGGAACTATCTGGGCCGGGGTGCAGATAGACCCAGACCAGATAGCCGATCAGGCCCGTAACGAGCAGCGCGCCCGACAGCCGCCCCATCTGACCCAGCCAGAAGAGCGGGACAAGGGCAAAGGCCGCGGCCATCATCACAGCTGTATCGCGGCGCAGCGTGGCACCCATGACGCGGATCGGCCAGACCAGCGCCGACAGGCCGACAATGAGCAGGATGTTGCCAATGTTGGACCCCACGATATTGCCGATGGCAATATCGGGCACCCCGCGCAAAGCCGCATCGACCGACACCAGAAGCTCAGGGGTCGAAGTGCCAAACCCCACCACTGTCAAGCCGATCAGCAGCGGCGGAATGGCCAACTTGCGGGCGATCCCGACGGCGCCGCGTACCAGTGCCTCGCCCCCCAGAAACAGGCCGACAAGGCCACCAAAAAGAAAAACCCGGTCCAATTCTATCACCTTGCCCTTTCGGCAGTTCAGCTGGGATTGCGGCGTTTGCGCTGCAAAAGTTCCCATTTACGGCGCAAGCGAATGATGATTGCTGAAACGACAGGCCGCAGCATCGGCAGGCCAATCGCGAGAAGCAGCAGCCCAAGCGGGATCATCCAAAGCCCGAATATGGGCTAGATGGCGAGAAATCCTCCGGCGATCAACAGCGCGGCCAAAGGCAAGCGCAGCAAAACACCTGGTCGGCCCTGAATGGTGGCGGACATGCGACGCAGCCACGGAGAGCGGCTGGTCAGAGCGGTGATAGGCATACCGATTGTCACGCGGGCCGGTGTGGCGCGCGACATGGGCCTTGAACGCCGGGCTGACAGTATCGGGCAATGGCAGGCGCAGGCGTGGCGCGATGCCCAGCCCGATGGCAATGCCGTTAGATGGCATGGGCGGAACATCGTCGCAAAAGACCTCGACATCAGGTTCCTGTGTCATGCGGGCGGCTAAAGTGCTTTTGCCCGCACGCGAAGGTGCGCTCGAAGACAGGCCCGATACCGGTTTGAACTGCCCGCTCCGGATGATGGCCGTTGCGGACCACCGCAGCATGACCATCAGGGGTTTTCCGGTCCTGAAAGCGCGCCATGAAGACCTCAAGCTCGGCCTCGACCGCAGATTGCAGCAATTCTCGCGCACCTTTGCGCAGAAGTTCGGTCAATGGGTCCGCGATCGCATCTCGACCGGCAAACTCAACAATGTTTCTCTCGTCCATGGTGGTGCGTCATCTTCGGTTTGCGGGTTGTATCGCAACGACAATCCAACCAGATGCACCGCCAGCTTTCAAATCCCCAGAACACCAGATTCAGTCATAGCTCCAGCGCAAGATCGCAGCGGATGATGGCCTCTGCCAGATCGGGGGTGGCGTCGATG
>JAFIEM010000126.1 GCA_020832555.1 Natronohydrobacter sp.
CCTGGGCGCTGGTGGGTCTTGCGCTCACGCTGCTGGCCATCGACCCGGCTGGCCTTCGCGGCTTGTGGCTGCGTGCCCGCGCCGGTCCGGTCCGCGACCGCGTCCAGCGCGCCCTTGCCACATTGTCCCCGCGCAAACTGCACCCGTTCACAAGTGACGAAGCGCTGATGGGCGGCCTCGACCTCTCCGCGACACTCGCGACCGGCGAAATGCAGCGCCATGCGGGGTTGCTCGAAACTCCTGGCATCCTCGAACTCACCATGGCCGAACGCTGCCCGCCGGGGCTCGCGGTGCGGCTGGGTCAGGCGCTTGACCGCGATCCGGAAATTGCCCTCATCGCCCTCGATGAAGTCGCAGAAGAGGGCGAGGGCCTGCCCTCTGCCCTCGCCGACCGTCTTGGCCTGTTCCTAGATCTCGACGGGTTTGCATGGGGCGAGACGACGGATCTGACCTTCAGCCCCGCCCTGATTGCAACAGCACAGGCGCGGCTCCGGACGATTTGCCCTGACACTTCCCTCGACCGTCTGACCCGCGTCGCGTTTGATCTGGGCATCCCCAGCCTGCGTGCCCCACTTCTCGCCCATGCCTGCGCCCGCGCCCATGCGGCATGGCGCGGGGCCGATCAGATCGACGACAGTGACCTGCAAATTGCGGTCGCGCTCTGCTACGCGCACAAGGCGCAGCATTTCCCTGAAGATGCGCCCGAACCGGATCAATCCCCGCCACCGCCAGAGCCCGAACAGAAACCTGATGAGGGTCGCGACCAGAGCCAGCAGACCGACATCCCCGACGAAATGCTGATCGAGGCCGCGCGCGCAGCCCTGCCCCCCGGACTGATCGCCCAGTTGCAGGCCGCGCGCCGCACCCGCGCGATGGGCGGACAGTCCGGCGCGGGCGCAAAACGCAAATCCATGCGGCGCGGTCGTCCCATGCCCTCGCGCGCGGGCAAACCCGGTTCCGGTGCAAGGGTCGATGTGATCGCCACCCTGCGACAGGCAGCCCCTTGGCAGAAACTCCGCCGCGCCATGCTGCCCGACCGGGGCGACCGACTGCTGCTGATGCCCTCGGACATTCGCATCAAGCGCTATCAGGACCAGACCGACCGCGTGCTGATCTTCGTGGTCGATGCTTCCGGCTCGAGCGCTGTCGCCCGTCTGGCCGAAGCCAAGGGTGCCGTCGAACTGATGCTGGCCGAGGCCTATTCAACCCGCGATCACGTGGCGCTGGTCACGTTTCGCGGCGATCACGCCGAACTCAGCCTGCCGCCCTCGCGCTCGCTTGTGCAGACCAAGCGCCGCCTTGCCGGTCTGCCCGGTGGCGGTGCCACGCCACTGGCAAGCGCGCTGCAAGTCGCGCTGGCGACGGCCGAACAGGCGCGCAGCCACGGAATGACGCCGACACTGGCCTTCCTGACCGACGGGCGCGGCAATATTGCGCTGGATGGGACGCCCGACCGCGCACAAGCCGCACTCGAGGCCACACAGCTTGCCCGCGCTATCGCCGCCAAGGGGATACCTGCGCTGATCGTCGATACCAGCCTGCGCACCAAGCCGCAGCTCGGCGACCTGGCCGGCCAGATGGGGGCCAAGCTGATCGCCCTGCCGCGCGCGGATGCGCGCAGTTTGCAGAGCACGCTCTCTGCGGCACTCGGGGGTTAGGGCGATGCAACTCATTCCCCCCAACTGGCCGCTGCGACATCATTCGCGGCGTATCCGGTGCCGTCCGCATGACTGGCATGTGCAGATCATCGGGCAAGGCCCGGATGTGCTGATGTTGCATGGGGCAGGGGCCTCGGCGCATAGTTTTCACCCGCTGGTGCCAGAGCTGCCGGGCTTTCGGCTGATCATCCCCGATCTGCCGGGGCAGGGGTTCACGCGTGCGGGCGGGATGCACCGGCTGGGGCTGGATGCGATGGCAGATGATCTGGTCACGCTCTGCGCGGATCAGGACTGGCGACCCGTCGCGATCATCGGTCATTCGGCGGGCGCGGCTGTCGCTTTGCGCATGACCGAGGTGCTGCCGGTTCCGCCCCGCGCTGTGGTGGGGATCAATGCCGCGCTCGGACCGTTTGACGGTTTCGCAGGCTGGCTGTTTCCGCGCCTTGCCAAAGCCATGTCCGCAAGCCCCTTTGTCGCGGCCATCGTCACGCGCATGGCGTCGAAACGCAGTCAGGTGGAAAGCCTGCTCAGGGGCACAGGCTCGCAACTTTCCCCGGAAGGTGTCGCGCTCTACCAGCGCCTTGTCACCGATCCGCGCCATATCGAGGGCACATTGGGCATGATGGCACAATGGCAACTCGAACCGCTGGTCGAGCGCTTCCCACAGATCATGGTGCCCTGTCTGCTGATCGCCTCGGACAAGGATCGCGCCGTGCCGGCGCGTGTTTCGCGTGACGCCGCCAGGGTTCTGGGCCGCGCGCTCTATCATGAAATCGCAGGCTTCGGCCATCTGGTGCATGAAGAGGCGCCAGAACTGGTCGCGGAAGTGATCCTGCCCTTTTTGGCCAAGACGCGGGGCAGCCTGTCAGTCGTGCGCGAGCCCGTCTGACGGGGTGAGCGCCCGCTCATGGCCCACCCGCCCGCCCTTGCCATTCGCGGGCGCTGCCTGCGCGGACGCGCAGGCGGTCACTCCGCGAAGGTCCAGCCGCGCCGCCTTGGCACGCGCATCGCCAGCATCGGCTTCAGAAGCGGGCTGGCAAAGCGCCGTAGATCCAGCGCCTCATGCACACCGATGCAGTCCTCGCCCTTGATCCGCGTCTGGACCGCAGCACGCGTGTAGAAGGGCGCGTCCAGCATCGCCAGTCGCTGACGCGGCGTCACGCCCGCATCCGCCCGCGTCTCGCGCCGCACGGCCCATAGACTGCGCGCCATCCGGGCCTTGGGCGGCGGCGCGATCTGCTCCATCCGCCCGTCGGGGTGGAAATGCAAAGCGGTTTCCTGCTGCGACCCGTCGCGCAGCGTTGCATCATAGAAGCAGGTCGCGCCCCCCGCACGCGGAAACCGGCCCCAGGTCCAGTAGTCGAAATCGGCTTCCAGCGCCGCGGTGCCGAAATTCGCGTCGAAATAGCCATGCCCCTGCCATGTATGCCCCGGCGACAGATCGACCTCGATCCGCGCGATGGGCGCAAAGGGCTGCCAATGGTGCCGCCCGTCCGGCGTCAGGGCATGGGTCTGGCCAAACAGCGCCTCCGGGTGCAGCGTGATCCTGCCCCGCACTCGGCTGATCAGCGGCGGCGAGGAAATCTCGTTCACCTCGATCACCAGCCGGTCTTCCTCCCAGCGGATCGAGGACGGGCCGACCTCGAACACATCCTCGGACTGGCGCAGGGCCGCGCGCCCCCGGTCGGTCATGGTAAACCGTCCCTGCGGGCCATAGGTCGCCACGTTGATGCAGCAATGGTTCTGCGGATCGCGCCGCCCGGACCAGCGATACCAGGGCGAAAACACCGACCCGATGAACCCGATCACCGAGACGGCGCGGGCCCCGTCGTCACTGATCCCGTCGATATACCACCAGGCATAGCCATCGGGCGCGACCGCGCGGCGGAAATCCGGTCGCCGAGCACCGCTTCCGCCGCATGTTTTCCCGAAAGCGCGGCCATCGGCACCCCCGCCCCCGGATGCACCCCGCCCCCGGCCAGATACAGCCCCTTGATCCGCGTCCGCGCCGTGGGGCGCAGGAATGTCGAAAGCGCGCTGTTCGGCGACAGCCCGTAAAGCGCGCCCTGACTGTGGGGAAACAGCGTCGCGAAATCTCCCGGCCCCGTCAGCACCACCGAGGTTGGATCGGGGTCCAGATGCAGGCCGAACCGGGCCAGTCTTGTGCAAGGGGAAATCGGGCATGGCATGTCTTTCCGGCGCACCTGACCCGCAGGCAAGGCTGGCGCATTAAGGATGAATTGAAATCGCTCCGGCCCTCTGGGAGGATCCCCGCTTCTGTCCTGAGCGCAGATATAGACCGTGGGCTCCTTCGGGATCTGCCCGCGCGCCAAAGGCGCGAACTCGTCTTGCGCAGCATCGGCGAAGAACACGGTATGATAGGCCAGGGCAGAACGGCCCATCCCTTCGGGGCGCACCTGCGCGGCAAAGGTCCAGACATGCGCCGACAGGCTGCGCGGCAGGATCTGGCGATGCCCCGGTGCCCTGCGTGGCCTATCCAGTAGCCAGGGCAAGGCCGCAGGATCGCCGTTGAACACGACCTGTCGCGCAGAAAGCCCCTCGCCATCTGCCAGTATGGCCCCGGTGATCCGGCCTTGCGCCGTGGTCAGACGCGCGACCGGCGCATTCAGCCGCAGCGCCCCGCCAAGGCTGATGAACAGCTCTGCCAGCACCTGCGCAAGCCGCGCCATGCCCCCAAGCACCGCCCAGACCCCGCGCGCTTCGGCCTGCCAGATCAGCGCCAGCAAAGCGGGCGCAAGCTGCGGGTTGCCTCCGACATAAGTCGCATAGCGGGCGAAAAGCTGGCGCAGGCGCGGGTCGGAAAACTGACCTGCCAAGGCCCGGTCCAGCGTCAAACCGGGGCGCAGCCAGGGCAGCAGCGCCGGGCGCGACAGCGCGGCACGCGCAGCCCCGAATACGCTGGGGCAGGGGGCCTCCATCACCGGCCCTGCGAAAGCGTCATAGAGCGCACGGGTCGCCGCGTCGAAGGCCAGAAACTCTGTCCGCGCCTGCGCGCCGAAAGCCGCGCCAATGGCGGCGGCACTGGCCTGCGGATCGGGGAACAGATCAAGCTTGGTCCCGCAACGCCAGTAATGCCGCGCAATCACCGGCAGTGGCGTCAGGATCAGATGCGCGGCAAGCGTCGTCCCGGCCGCCGAGAACAGATCCTCCAGAACAGGGCGCAATGTCAGAACCGTGGGACCAGCATCGACCGGGCCAGCCGGGCTTTCGGTCACGCGCATCTTGCCCCCCGGCCAGGCTTGCGCCTCGACCAGCGTTACCGGCAGCCCGCGCGCTGCCAACCGGATCGCAGCGGCCAGCCCGCCGATCCCGGCACCGATCACAAGCACTGAGTCTTTCTCTTTGGCCATGCCAGAGATTCTTGACTTTTTGTCGCAAACTGTCCAGTGTAATTTACATATTACTGTCTAATTAGACTTACACATCGGACAAAGCGAGGCGGATATGGACCTGAGCAAGCGAATCGACCGGGCGATGGTCAGCGCAATCACGCAGGCGCAAGGCAATGGGCAGGCCGCGCCGGGGCGTCTGGCCGCTGCCCTGAACTATGCCGTCACGCCGGGCGGGGCGCGTATACGTCCCACAATCTGCCTGTCGGTTGCGCTGGCCTGCGGCGATGACCGGCCCAGCCTGTCTGATCGCGCAGCCACCGCGCTGGAGCTGATCCATTGCGCAAGCCTTGTCCATGACGATCTGCCGGCTTTCGACAATGCCGATTTCCGGCGCGGCAAGCCCACCGTGCATCTGGCCTTCTCCGAACCGCTCGCTGTGCTCACCGGTGACAGTCTGATCATCGCGGCTTTCGATGTGCTGGCCGATGTCACCGACGACGACGCCCTGCGCGCCCTGAAACTGACCCGGCTCCTCGCCCGCCACACCGGCATGCCGCATGGTATCTGCGCCGGTCAGGGATGGGAGAGCGAAGCCAAGGTCGATCTCGGCGCCTATCACCGCTCGAAAACCGCCGCGCTTTTCGTGGCCGCGACCCAGATGGGCGCTGTGGCCGCCGGGCATGAACCGGAACCCTGGACCGAACTCGGCGCGCGCATTGGCGAGGCGTTTCAGGTCGCCGACGATCTGCGCGACGCGCTCTATGACGAGGCGGCCCTCGGCAAACCCGCCGGACAGGACGCGATTCACCAGCGCCCCTCTGCGGTCGAGGAATATGGCGTGCAGGGCGCGATCAAGCATCTGCAGGATATTCTCGGCGGCGCGATTGCGTCCATCCCCTCTTGCCCCGGCGAGGCGGGTCTGGCGCAGCTGGTGCGCCTCTATGCCGAACGCATGACCCCGGTCGCACCTGTCCGGGCCTAGGTCCGTGGTGGACATGCCTGCGCCCGATCTGCCCTTCCGGCCTGCGGGCTGGGTCAACCGGCTGGTCGCGTCACCCCGTTTTCAGGCGATTTGCGCACGGGTTCCCGGTCTGCGCGGGATTGCGCGGCGCGAGGGGGCTGCGATCTTCGATCTGATGCAGGGCTTTGTGCAAAGTCAGATGTTGATGGCGCTGGTCGAATTGCGCGTGCTGCATCTTCTGGCCGATGGGCCCGCCACAGCCGATGCCTTGGCCCGCAAGCTCGATGTGCCGCCCGAGCGCATGGCGATCCTGCTGCAAGCTGGGGCCGCCATGCATCTGCTGCGCCGCAAGGGTGACAGCTTCACACTCGCGCGGCGCGGTGCGGCCTTTCTGGCGGTGCCGGGTCTCGCCGATATGGTACGCCATCACGATGTGCTCTACCGCGATCTGTCTGACCCTGTGGCCTTCATCAAGGGGCGGACCGATCCCGAACTGGCCCGGTTCTGGCCCTATGTCTTTGGCGCAACCGGGCCGATGGACCCAGAGGTGACGGCGCGCTATTCGCATCTGATGGCCGAAAGTCAGCGCATGGTGGCCGATGCAGCCCTCGCCAGAGTGTCATTCTCCGGCGTGCGCCAGTTGCTCGATATCGGCGGCGGGACCGGGGCTTTTCTGCGCGCCGTCCGTGCGCGCCATCCCCAATTGCAACTCGCGCTTTTCGATCTGCCCGATGTGGTGGCCCAGGCCGCGCTGCCTGCAGATATAACCCGCCACGGCGGCTCTTTCCGCACCGACCCGCTGCCGCAGGGGGCTGATGCGATCAGCCTCGTGCGTGTGCTCTATGATCATTCCGACGCGACCGTGCGCGCCCTTCTGGCCAGGGTGCATGCCACGCTGCCCGTAGGTGGCCGGTTGTTGATTATCGAACCGATGTCCGGCGGCACGCGCCCAGATCCGCAGACCGATGTGTACTTCACAGTTTACACATTGGCCATGCAGACAGGGCGAACCCGGTCCGCTGCAGAGCTTTCCCGGCTGCTGACTCAGGCGGGTTTCCGCGAAATAAAGCTTTTTCATGCAGATAAGCCCTATCTCACCAGCGTTCTGGAGGCACGACGCGGCTAATCCGCGTCATCGGCGCAGAAATAGTGTCAATAATAATTGACAGCTAGACTTGTATAGCTATGATTACACTCAGGGTTCGACTCGGCTATCGCCCGAGGGTTTGAGCCCGCTATCAGAACGGGGGAGTTTCGTGCAGACTGACGCCATCATCCTTGCGGCTCCACGGCAGCTTGGCCTTGGACAGGTCACGCTTAACGCCGCAGGACCCGGCGATCTGGTGGTGCGCATCGACCATTCCGGCATCTCGACCGGCACGGAAAAGCTGTTCTGGTCCGGTGACATGCCCCCCTTTCCCGGCATGGGCTATCCACTCGTTCCCGGCTATGAAGCGACCGGCGAAGTGATCGAGGCCGGGGCCGAGACTGGCTTCCGCACCGGTGAACGCGTCTTTGTTCCCGGCGCGAACTGTTTTCAGGCAAGCGAACAGGGGCCGGTCTACGGCCTCTTTGGCGGCGCAGCGCGAACTCTTGTGACAGATGCAAAGCGGGTTACTCGCATTGACCCTGGCATGGGCGCTTCGGGCGCACTCCTGGCGCTGGCCGCCACTGCCCGTCACGCTGTGGCGGGCGCTCACGCCACCATGCCCGATCTTGTGGTCGGGCATGGTGTGCTGGGCCGCCTGATTGCACGGATTGTCGTGGCCTCTGGTGCACCTGCGCCAAAGGTCTGGGAAGTGAACGCGGCGCGGCAGAGCGGTGCGACCGGCTACGAGGTCTGCCACCCCGATGCCGACCCGCGCCGCGATTACAGCTGCATCATGGACGCCTCTGGCGCTGAAGGACTGATTGATCAGCTTGTCGGGCGTCTGGCCAAGAATGGCGAACTGGTGCTCGCAGGCTTCTACACCAAACCCCTGCAATTCGCCTTTGTCCCCGCCTTCATGCGCGAAGCGCGCCTGCGTATCGCCGCCGAATGGCAACCCGACGACCTGACCGCCACGCGCGATCTGATCGACAGCGGGCGGCTCTCGCTCGATGGGTTGATCACACATCGCGCCCGACCTGCTGACGCGGCGCAGGCTTATGAGACAGCTTTCAGCGACCCTGACTGCCTGAAAATGATTTTGGACTGGGAGG
>JAFIEM010000127.1 GCA_020832555.1 Natronohydrobacter sp.
GCATTGCATTGGCCTCTACCGTCTGGCCAGTGTCGCGGGCTTCGGCATAGCCGTCAAGCACATGCTTTTCACCTTCCTTGACGCGATCAATTACAGCCTCGTCGACCTTCTCGAACCATGACCGGGCTTCGATCACCGCGCGATTCACTGTGCCGAAGAAGGTGCCGTTTTCAGATCCCTCATGGCCCTCGCGCTTGAGATAGGCGGCAAGCTCAAGGTGATGCTTGCGATGCGTGTCCAGAAAGGCGGTGGCGACGGGACGAAATTCCGGCTCAGCCTTTTCGACCAGTTTCTCGAAGCCCTCGATCACATCGGCGACCCGACGGTGCGTCTCGGCAATCTTTTCTAGCCGATCTTCATTCGGATCGACCGGTTGTGCAGGCCTGTCCTTGACCTCTCCCGGTGACGGTCCGGCGAAATCTGAATGCAGGTTCTCGACATTCTTCACGGTCATTTTGTGCTCCTTTCTTCCAGACTGATCAGGGGTGATCAGACAGGGGGTCTGCCACGCACGGCACGAGCCACCATCGCGACCAGAAACAGGACCAGAAAGATCACAAACAGGATCTGCGCGATCGATGACGCGGTGCCTGCGATCCCGGTGAAGCCAAGTGCCGCTGCGATCAGCGCCACGATCAGAAAAGTCAGTGCCCAACCAAGCATGATATGTCCTTTCAACTTTGGGTGTCGCAACCTCGCGACCATTGCGAATACAACGGATCAAGCGGTGATCGGTTCCGAACTCGGGGGGTGATCAGGGTGACATCGGCGGCGAAGGGCAGGCGGCGCATATGAAAAAACCCGCGCCAGTTGGCGCGGGTTGGTCAAGACGGGCCGCCTTGCAGATCAGGCGTGCAGCGTCTGGGTCGACGCGAAGAACATTGCCTGAGAGACGGCGGAGCGGACCTGTTCCTCGTCGAAAGGTTTCGGGATCAGGAAGGCCGGTTCGGGTTTTTCGCCGGTCAACAGCCGCTCGGGATAGGCCGTGATGAAAATAACCGGTGTATCGGGGCTGTCGCGCAAAAGTTCGACCACGGCATCGACGCCTGAACTGTCATCAGCCAGATGAATATCGGCCAGAATAAGGTCGGGCTTTTCGCGTTTGCCAAGAGAAACGGCCTCGGCGCGGGTGCGGGCGATCCCTGTCACGTCATGGCCCATATCGGTCACGATGCTCTTGATATCCAGTGCGATCAGCGGTTCATCCTCGATGATCTGAATGCGACCGCGCACGGATTTCGACATCTCGCGATAGGCGATGGCCACGAGCTCCTGCGCCTCTTCGACCGAGATCTGGATGATCTGGGCGATGTCTTCGAAAGAAAACTCTTCGAGGGCGCGCAGCAAAAGTGCCTCACGGGTGTTGGTGGTCAGCTCAGCCAGCAAAGACTGCGCGCGGGCTTCGATCCCGTCCACAGGATCACTTCCGACCGGAGCGCCTGTGCTTTGCCAGACTGTATGAAAGGCGCGGAAAAGCCCCAGCTTGGGGGACAGGCCGTCATTCAGGAGACTGCGGTCGTCCAGAATGGCTTCCAGTGTTGCTGCAGCATAACGGTCGCCAGTTTGCTGAGATCCTGTAAGCGCGCGTGCATAGCGGCGCAGGAAAGGAAGCTGCTGGGCAATTTGCATCGATGTCGACATTTTGTCCTCAAGACTTGTTGCGTCGTGCTCTTCTCGGTAACTCAGCACATGATGCCGAAACTGGAAAAATCCAAGAAATTCACGATTTCCTTGGAACCGAACCTGCAGAATCGTGTTTGGTTCCCTGAGAAGGTAGAAAAAAGAACCGACCGGAGCCGTTTTTCGATGCGCGGTCGGTCTAACGTGTGAGAAGATTATGGCAATGCGACGCAGTAAGCCTGATGAAAATGACGCGGTGCCCAGCGAGGTGGCGCGGCAGATAGACGAGAATCTCAAGCGGCTCTACGGGCCCTCGGCCGGCGATGAGCTTCCACAAGATTTGCAGCGGCTTATCGCGTCTTTGCGTGCCGGGGAAGTCAGCCCTGATGCGGGGGCCGAAAGCAAATGACATTTTCAGCTTCGTCTGGAACCGATCCGCGTGACGAGATCGTTACGCATCTGGCTGCGCTGCGCGCATTCGCGCGGGGTTTGACTGGCAATGCGAGTAGCGCGGATGATCTGGTTCAGGAAACAGTGCTGAAGGCATGGGGCAAGTTCGATCAGTTTCGCACTGGCACCAACCTGCGTGCCTGGCTTTTCACCATCATGCGCAACACGTTCCTGTCTGGCCGCCGCAAGAGTGCGCGTGAAGTGGCTGATCCCGAAGGCACCTTCACTGCCCAGCTTGCCAGCAAACCCGACCACGACGGACGCCTTGCCATGCAGGAACTGAATGCCGCAATGCGCGAGTTGCCACTGGAGCAGCGGGAGGCGCTGTTGCTTGTGGGCGCGCTTGGATTCTCGATCGAGGAAGCGGCCGAGACCTGCGGCTGCGCGCCGGGAACAATCAAGAGCCGCGCCAACCGGGCGCGCGCTGCGCTGGCAAAGCGCCTTGGGTTGGCCAAGGGCGACGAGGTGCTTCCGGCCGATAAAACCGTGGCTGGTGTGCTTTCAGCCGCGCCAGCGGCTTTCTGACAGTAACGCAGACGGGGCGACGTGCCAAAACGGGTTTTCAGTAACAGACTTGTCACCCGCCTGTCTGTGGTTCTCACGCTGGCGCTGGTGCCTTTGGGAGCCATCGCAATCTATTCCGAGTATGACGGTTGGCAGCGCCAGCGTGCTGTGCTGGAAGCCAACCTGATTTCACGCACGAGCGATGCGGTGCAGGGGCAGCGCGCCCTTCTGGGCAGCGCCATGGATGCTGCGCGCGTTCTGGGGCCAAATCTGCTGGACCTTTCGGATGATCCGATCGCCTGTTCCGATTATCTGGCGGACTTCATCGACCAGACTGGACTCTATGCATTTGCGGGTTTCATTTCGGCGCAGGGGCAGATGGACTGCGTTTCTTCTGGCGAAAGGCAGGATTTCAGCGGCTCTGACGGGCTGGAGCAGACCAGGAAAGATCCGCGTCCGAATTTCAGCTTTCAGCCGCTGGGCAGTGTTACCCGGCAGCCAGTCGTTCTGGTCAATTTTCCGGTCGTGCAGGAGGGTGAACTGCAAGGGATCGTCTCGATCTCAATTTCACTGGCGACATTTCAACTGATCTCGACCCCGAGCGACCCCGATACCGGGCTGATCAGTGTCGTATTGGTCAATGCGAAAGGGCATACTCTGACCGCCTCTGGGCGGGCTGACTCTGCGGAAGTGCTGCCAGATGAAGATAGGATCGACCGCTTCCTGACGAAGCGCGAAGGTGTTTTCATTGCGCCCAGCATCAGCGAGAGCGAACGCGTTTACACATTGGTCGAACTTGCGCCGCGGCAGTTATATGCGCTTGGAAGCTGGTCCTCAGACGTCACGCGTGCAAGTTTCACGCCTAACCTATGGCGCCTCGCCTTTCCCGTCCTGATGTGGATCGCCTCGGTCGGCGCACTGATCCTGTCGGTTCATTATCTTGTGGTCCGGCATCTGCGGCACATCAATGCGCAATTGCGTCGGTTTGCTTTGGGCAATCGCGCGGAGTTCCAGCGACTACCCGAAGACGCGCCCGCCGAGTTGCGCGAGATCGATTCAACATTTTCGAAGATGGCGCGGCTCATCCGCCGTGACGAGATCGAGCGCGAAGCGGCGCTTCAGGAAAAGACAGTCCTGTTGAAAGAGGTGCATCACCGGGTCAAGAACAACCTGCAACTTATCGCCTCGATCCTCAACCTCCAGATGCGGCGGTTGCAGGACGCGCAGGCCCGCGCGATCCTGAAGGGCGTGCAGACGCGGGTGCGTGCTTTGGCGTCCATCCATCGCACGCTGTATGAAGAAACCGGCGTGTCGAAAGTTGATGCCACAGTGTTTCTGGAGAGCATCCTGCGTGATAATCTTGCCCTGGCTGCAACGCAGTCCCGAAACCTGAAGATCAGCACGCAGCTTGATCCTGTCATAATATCGCCGGACAAGATCATACCGGTTGCCTTGTTGTTTTCCGAGGCTCTGACCAACGCGCTGAAATATGCTACAGCAGTGGCGGGGGAAGACGCGCCGGAACTGTCGATCACGCTGCGCACCGAAGGTCATGGGATTGAGCTATGCCTGCGCAATTCCTGTTCGGCCGCCAATTCCGAGGCGACTGACAGCGGGCTGGGGCGGGAATTGATGACCGCCTTCGCGCTTCAGATCGGTGCCGAGCTGGATATGGGCGCTGTGGCGGACGAGAAAGGGTCGGGCTGGCAGATTCGCTTGCGATTGAGCGAGGGCACTGGCGAGTCCGATGCGCCTTTGTCCGATACCGAGAGCAAGACGACATGAGTGAAACAGGGCGAGAGCTTGCCGACCCGATCGAGGAAAACCGGGCCCTGCATGAGACCGAGTCGAAGATTGCGATTGCCGGTCATCCGTTGCATGCCATGCTGGTGGCTTTCCCGATCGCACTGACAATGTCGGTGCTTGGCGCAGATCTGCTCTATTGGTGGAGTGGGGATGAGTTCTGGGCGCGCGCTGCTGGTTGGGCGAGCTTCGGGGCTTTTATGATGGGGGTTGTCGCCGGGATCACTGGCACGATCGAATTGCTGATCGTGCGCGGCATTCGCAACCGATCGGCCAGTTGGACGCATTTCATTCTGGCCGTGATGCTCTTGTCGCTTATGGGTATGAACTGGGCATGGCGCATCGGCAATCATGTGGAAGCTGTGCTGCCCGTAGGCCTGATCTTGTCGCTTGCTGCGGCGGTCTTGACAGCAATCACCGGTTGGCACGGTGGCAAGCTGGTCTTTGACTACCAGATCGGGACGAAGCCTTCGAAATGATGGTGCATCAGGGGAACCATTCCGCCGCCCGCGCATTGAGGCGGAATGAACAAGATGACACAACAGGCGCAGGTTTCGGCAGCCCGTCACCAACCTCTCCATGATCGACCACCTCTGGTGCTGGCGCATGGAGCAGCGATCCTGGCTCTTGGCATCCTTGCGGTTTGCGCCCCTTTCGCGGTGCTTTTGTCGGCGGGGAGGCCCGCGTCAGGAGGTCCGATCTGGGATTTCAGCATGGGGCTGGGTTTCGGGGCCCTGGCGCTTGCCGCGCTGCAATTCGCGCTGACCGGTCGGTTGCGCTGGATCACGCATCCATTCGGAGCCGATATCGTCTACCTGTCTCATCGCTATCTCAGTTGGGGCATGGTTGGGCTGATGCTCGGGCATTTTGCGCTGCTATATGTGTTTCACCAACCCGCGCTTGGAGTGCTGAACCCGCTTGAAGCGAGATGGGAGTTGACTGCCGGGCGGGTCGCACTGGCGTGTTTTCTGGTGTTGATCATCACGTCGCAGTTTCGCAAGCGCCTGCATTTGCGCCATGAACTGTGGCGCGTCCTGCATCTCACGCTGGCACTGTTGGGTATGCTGGCCGGCATTGCGCATGTTCTGGGCGTCGGCAATCTGACCAACACGCCGGAAAAGCAACTGCTTTGGCTGGGGGCGACCTTGGGATTCATGGCTGTCCTGGTGCATACGCATGTGATCCGGCCCTGGTGGATGAACCGCAACACATGGCGTGTGGTCAGCAATACGCCCGAACGCGGCGATGTGCATACGCTGGAGCTTGCCCCCGAGGGGCAGTCGCTCAAGCGCTGGAAGCCGGGGCAATTCGCTTGGCTGAAAGTGGAAAGATCGCCCTATTCTCTGGTGGAACATCCTTTCACGATCTCGACTGCACCAGAGCAAGGGCCGAACCTCGCGTTTTCGATCAAGCCGCTTGGCGACCACACACAAGACCTGATCAAGACCCCGGTCGGTGCGCTTGCCTATATAGACGGCCCCTATGGGGCGTTTTCAGTGGATCGGGCCGCCAAGGCACCCGGTTTTGTGATGATCGCGGGCGGCGTGGGCATCACGCCACTGCTGTCAAACCTGCATGCGCTTGTCGCGCGCCGTGACCCGCGGCCCGTGATCGTGATCTATGGCAGCCCGACTTGGGAAGAGGCGAGCTTTCGCGAGGAGCTGAAAGCGATGAAACAGCGTCTTGATCTGACCTTGGTGCATGTGATCGACACCCCATCTGATGACTGGCAGGGTGAAAGCGGCAAGATTGACCGCGAGTTGCTGCTGCGCCACTTGCCGGCGGATACGCGCCATTGGCCGCATCTTCTGTGTGGACCAGGACCGATGCTTGACGCGTTGCGCCGGGATCTGGCGGATCTGGGTGTGCCGCTTCGGCATATCGACTATGAAATCTTCGAGTTGGTCTGAGTCATGCGCCCCCGTCTCGCACTGATCTTTTCCCTGTTTCTGACCACACTGGCCATTGCACTGGCCGCATGGCTTGCGCTGTCGCTGGCCTGATAGCTGAAAGGATCGACCATGAAGGACCGTGCCGAAACATTGTTGTCGGGGTTCATGAACCAGATTGCACCGCGCCATCCGGGCGAGGCCGAGTTCTTGCAGGCAGTGGAAGACGTGGCGCGCGATGTGTTGACCATCGAAAAGGCAAGCAGTGACTTTACCGCGTCGCGGGTGCTTGAGCGGTTGAGCGAAGCCGACCGGATCATCTCTTTCCGGATTACTTGGCGCGATGATGCGGGAGACGTGCAGATCAATCGTGGCTGGCGTGTCCAGCAGACAAATCTGCTGGGCCCCTATAAGGGCGGGCTGCGATGGGCACCCGAAGTCACGGCCTCGGTGCTGAAATTTCTGGCCTTCGAGCAGGCCTTCAAGAATGCGCTGACTGGCTTGCCCTTGGGTGCGGCCAAAGGAGGGGCCGATTTTCAGCCGAAAGGGCGTTCTTTCGCCGAGATTGAAAGATTTGCTGCTGCCTTCATGGCGGAACTCGCACATCACATCGGCCCCGAACTCGACGTGCCCGCAGGCGATATCGGCGTGGGTGCTCAGGAGATAGGGCTTATGTCGCGTGCGTGGATGCAACAGGCCCGGCGCTGGGGTGGTGCGATGACCGGAAAACCCACGGCGATTGGCGGCAGTGCAATGCGGACCGCAGCCACAGGCTATGGTCTGATCTATTTCACTCAGGCCGTTCTGGCCGAGGAGGGCAAGACGCTGGAGGGTAAGCGCGTTGCCATATCCGGGCGCGGGAATGTCTCGCGTCACGCTGCACGAAAAGCGCTGATGCTGGGTGCAAAAGTCATCACACTGTCAGGTCGCGCCGGAACCTGGCACGCGCCTGACGGGCTCTCGCATGAAACACTGGATCAGGTTCTGGAGTCGACGGGCGATGATGTCCGGTCGCCAAGCAAAGATCGACAGGTCGAGTTTCATGCAGATACGAAGCCATGTAGATTTGCGCCAGATATTGCGCTGCCCTGTGCCACTCAGAACGAGTTAACGCTGCACGATGCGCAGGCGCTGGTCGAGAGTGGATGCCGCTATCTGGCCGAAGGAGCGAATATGCCTCTGACAGCAGAGGCAGAGGCATGTTTTGCTGAATCTGGTTTGGTGCAGGTTCCAGGAAAGGCCGCGAATGCCGGAGGGGTCGCGGTATCCGGGCTGGAAATGCAACAGAATGCAGGTTTTGCCGCATGGAGCGCAGACAAGGTTGACCGGAAACTGCGCGCGATCATGTGCGACATCCATGATCTTCTGAAACGAGAGCGCACAAGTTGCTGTACTGTGACAGGGGCGATCGACTACCGCCGCGCGGCGAATGTGGCGGGCTATCGGCGGCTTGCTCAAGCCATGGTCGCAGGCGGCGTTCTGTGAAATATTGTGTGGAACCGAATTGCGTTTTACGCATTGACCCAGGACGACAAGACAAAAGATCGTGAGGGAAATGATGAACAGCAATTTCACGGGCGTTATTGGGATACTGCACCTTGCCCTCGTAATCTGGGCAGCGGTGTCAATTCTGGGATCCGGCGCATCGCAGGGTCAGAAAGTGCTTTGGATACTGCTGGTGCTGGTTTTCCCGGTGATTGGTTTGATTATCTGGATATTGGCAGGTCCGAAGAAATCCTGAGAAAATATCTCATCAAGTTGAAAGGCCCTTTTCTTGGAAAGGGCCTTTTTATTTTTTCAGGACAAAATTAGTTCTCAGGCCTCGGAACCTGAATTGGAATATGGCGTTTAATCCATGTAGCTCGAACAGAGCTTGGTATAAAAGGAGTATCGTGATGA
>JAFIEM010000128.1 GCA_020832555.1 Natronohydrobacter sp.
GTGCGTGCAAAGCACGCACCCTACGAGGGGAAAGGGTCTGTAGGGTGCGTGCTCTGCACGCACCTCTGCTTGCTCAGGCAGATGCGCGTTCTGCGTGATAGGCCCAGTCGAGCCATCCCGTCAGCGCGGCCACATCCGATGTCTCGACCGTCGCGCCGCACCAGATGCGCAGCCCCGCCGGTGCATCGCGATACGCGCCGATATCAAGCGCCACGCCTTCCTTCTCCAGCCGCTTGGCCACAGCCTTGGCGAAAGCCGCGCCATCCTCAATCGCCGGGTCAGTGAATTTCAGGCAGACACTGGTCGTCGAGGCCGTGGCCGGATCCTCCGCCAGATTGGCGATCCAGTCATGCGCCGCGCAGAAATCCGCAATCACACGCGCATTCGCGTCACAACGCGCAATCAGCGCCTCCAGCCCGCCAATGCGGCGTGCCCAGTCCAGCGCCACCAGATAATCCTCGACCGCGAGCATCGAGGGCGTGTTGATCGTCTCGCCCTTGAAAATACCCTCGATCAGCTTGCCGCCCTTGGTCATGCGGAAAATCTTCGGCATCGGCCATGCGGGCGTATGGCTTTCCAGCCGCTCGACCGCGCGGGGCGACAGGATCAGCATGCCATGCGCCGCCTCGCCGCCCAACACCTTCTGCCAGGAAAACGTCGTTACATCCAGCTTGTCCCAGGGCAGGTCCATCGCAAAGGCAGCCGAGGTCGCATCGCAGATCGTGAGCCCCGCGCGGTCATCGGGGATCATGTCGCCATTGGGCATCCGCACGCCCGAAGTGGTGCCATTCCATGTGAACACCACATCGGTGTCGTAATCGACCGCCGCCATATCGACGATCCGGCCATAGTCAGCGATGCGCACATCCGCATCCAGCTTCAATTGCTTGACCACATCCGTCACCCAGCCCGCACCGAAGCTTTCCCAGGCGACCATCGTCACCTTGCGGGGCCCCAAGAGCGACCACATCGCCATCTCGACCGCGCCCGTATCCGACGCCGGAACAATCCCGATGCGGTAATCGGCAGGCACGCCCAGAATTTCGCGGGTGCCCTCGATCGCAGCGAGAAGCTTCTCTTTGCCAGCCGCCGCGCGATGCGACCGCCCAAGGGGCGCATCAGCCAGCAATTCAAGCGAGAAATCGGGGATCTTGGCGCAGGGGCCAGAAGAAAAGCGCGGATTAGCCGGGCGCTTGGCCGGTTGTGCAGGTCCAGTCATGGTATCCTTCCAGATATATGCCCTTCGTTGGGGAAGGGTGTCCCGCGGCTGGCATTACGCCCCGTTCCTGACTGGCGCAAGACGGAAAATTGCTCTAGAGCGCCGCTTGAGGGCGCAAAAACGACGCAGCCTGTTCACCATCGGAAACTTGCCCAGAGGATCGCCTGGAAAATGTATGTCGCCACGCTTCTGACCAACCCCTCCACACCGAAGCTCGACACCGCCACGGTCGAGGCATTGCGCAACGCCTGGGGCGGTGGATCGGCGATCTGGCTCAATCCCGGCATCGCGGCAGAGTTCTCGCTTTCCGCCATGCCGGACAATCTCTGGACCGTCTGGGCGGACATGCAGGCGTTGGGGATTGATCTTGCCGTCCAGTCACAGGCAGGACGGCGCAAGAAGATGCTGCTCGCGGATATGGACAGCACGATGATCGGGCAGGAATGTATTGATGAGCTGGCAGATGAAGCGGGCGTCGGCGCCTATGTTGCGGGCATCACTGCGCGCGCGATGAATGGCGAGCTGGATTTCGAATCAGCCCTGCGCGAGCGTGTTGGTCTGCTCAAGGGACTGAATGCAGATGTCATCTCCAAGGTTCTGGCGACCCGTATCACATTCACCCCCGGCGGGCGTGAATTGATCGCCACGATGAAGGCCGAGGGCGGCTATGCGGCGCTGGTCTCGGGGGGCTTCACGGCGTTTACGGGTCACGTCGCGCAAACCCTTGGCTTTGACGAGCACCGCGCCAACACATTGCATATCGAAAACGGCCAACTGACCGGGACTGTCGCCGAGCCGATCCTTGGCCGCGAGGCCAAGGTCGCCGCACTGGAAGACATCTCCGCGCGCCTCGGGATCACCCCGCAGGACGTGATGGCGGTGGGCGATGGCGCGAATGATCTGGGCATGCTGGGCCGGGCCGGGGCCGGGGTGGCGCTGCACGCCAAGCCCTCGGTCGCCGCGCAATGCGATTTGCGCATCAATCATGGCGATCTTACAGCGCTGCTCTATCTTCAGGGCTACAGTATCGATCAATTTGCGCGCAGCGATCAGTCCTGACCCCGGCATCGGCTGGAACCGGCGCGCAAGCTGTGCGATGCTGCACCACAGATCGCGCAGCAAGGACTTCCCATGCCCATCAAGAACCGTTTCGCCGAACTCCTGCCCGAAATCACCGCATGGCGGCAGGATCTGCACGCCCATCCCGAACTCATGTTTGACTGCCACCGCACCGCCGGGGTTGTCGCGGAAAAGCTGCGCGAATTCGGCTGCGATGAGGTGGTCGAAGGGATCGGGTGCACTGGCGTTGTCGGCGTGATCAAGGGCCGCAGCACCGCATCGGGCCGCGTTCTGGGCTTGCGTGCGGATATGGATGCGCTGCCGATCCACGAAGCCACGGGCGTCGCCTATGCCTCGAAAGAGGCGGGCAAGATGCATGCCTGCGGCCATGACGGTCACACTGCCATGCTGCTCGGGGCCGCGAAATACCTGGCCGAGACCCGCAATTTCGATGGCACTGTCGTCGTGATCTTCCAACCCGCCGAAGAAGGTGGCGGCGGGGGCGATGTCATGTGCCGCGACGGGCTGATGACGCGCTTCGGCATTCACGAAGTCTACGGCATGCATAACTGGCCCGGCGTATCCGAGGGCACATTCGCGATCCGTCCGGGGCCGTTCTTCGCCGCCACGGACCAGTTCGAAATCGCGGTCGAGGGGCGTGGCGGCCATGCGGCGAAGCCCCATCAATGCATCGACACGACGCTTGTTACAGCGCATCTGGTCGTGGCCCTGCAAAGCATCGTCAGCCGCAATGCCGATCCGACGCAGGAAATGGTGGTCTCGGTCACGTCTTTTGTGACCGAAAGTCAGGCTTTCAACGTGATCCCGCAGCATGTGACCTTGCGCGGCACTGTGCGCACCCTCAGCGAAGAGATGCGCGCGCTGGCCGAAACGCGTATCAAATCCATCGTGGAACATACTGCCGCCGCCTTCGGCGCTCAGGCGCGCGTCGATTACCGCCCCGGCTATCCGGTCATGGTCAATGCACAGGCCGAGACAGACCATGCGATCCGCGCTGCGACTGCCGTTGCCGGGGACTGCGCGACCGCGCCGCTGGTCATGGGCGGCGAGGATTTCGCCTATATGCTGAACGAGCGTCCGGGGGCCTATATCCTTGTGGGCAACGGCGACACGGCAGACGTGCACCACCCGCGCTATAATTTCAACGATGCGATCATCCCTGCCGGGTGCAGCTTCTGGGTCGAACTGGCTGAACAGCGGCTGTCAGCCGCCTGAACCCTGCGCAAGTAAAAAGCCCCGGCGCTGCCGGGGCTTTTCCTTGGGTCCTGTTCCGGGATCAGGGGCAGGGCGCCTCGTAATAGGTGCCATCGCCACGCGCATAGGCACAACGCCCGGTCTGGGTGTTCTGCGCCAGAAGCGTGCCAGCCGCTGCACCGGCAACTGTGCCGATGATCGTCCAGTTGGTATTCGCGCCCAGCAGGTTCGCAACAGCAAGACCTCCAGCCGCACCCGCGACACCGCCAACGACGCTGCGTTCGGTCTGGGTCATCTGGCAACCTGTCACGGCAAGTACCGCAGCGAACAGGCCCGCTGAAATCAGTTTTGTCATCTCTTGTCCTTTCCAGAGTGTTTGAATCACACCACTCTCCCAGTCTAACAGATTCCTGTGACGTGTCATCTGCCGCCGTTCCGATGGGCGAAAATCCACTTATCACAGAAGCTTGACCATGTGCCAAAGGGTCAATCCCTGAACCTCACGGAGAGGTGCATCGCTGATCGATCCTGCATGATCGACAGACTGACACCCTGCTTTGTGATCTCGGTCATGGCGAGGGCGAAATGAATGCGGGCGGATGTGATTACGGCATCCGAGTGTCCTTGCGCCAGTGCGGTCCACAGATCGTCATCAATCTTGAGCCGCTCGGAAATGCCGACAAGGCTCAACCCGCCATCACAATCCTCGATCCGGATCTCGCCTCCCCAGGGCAATGCGGTTTCCAGACACATGATCAGCAGGAAGGCCAGCTTGACCTTGATCCGCGACAATTCGGCCTGGCTGTTCCAGTGGATCGACTGTTTCTGCAGTTTTTCAAGGGCAGCAAGCACAGACAGAATCTCGGCCCGCGACATGCCCTGATCCGCCGCGACCGTTCCGAACGTGATGCGGTAGAAACGCAACCGTGTCGTTGCACTCTGGATGCTTTCGGCGATCAGGTCCAGTTCGGGTCCATGGCTGCCCTGCGCCATGTTCAGCAGTTCCAGCCCGTTCCCGATCGCGCCCATCGGACCGACCAGATCATGACAAATCCGGGACGCCACCAAGGCAGACAGGTCGGGTGGGTCGTTTCGCGTTTGATCTGTCTGGCGTCCAACGCTATGGAATGAAGAATGAGCCATCTTGTTCTTGCCCCCGGAATGTTCGTGCGACACCCTCACCACCCCGAATGGGGCGTCGGGCAGGTGCAGTCGCGTATAGACGCCACTGTGACTGTCACTTTCCCCGATGCGGGTAAAAAGGTCATTAATGCCTCAACTGTGGCTTTGATCCTTGTGTTCGAAACCGACCTATAGGCTCACACAACCCATGATTGCAGACAAGTGGCTTTCTGGAAACACATTGTTTTTTACCGACCCTGCGGAATTTGACAGCAATCCGGACGGGCACGCATGAGCATCGACACCTCTGCACGCGCAGGTCAGGGTGCCAATGCCGGCGGCCCCTTCGAGGTCAGGCTCGCGCGCAGCCCCTCGGACCGGCGCGCGGCCCAGCGTCTGCGCTACCGGGTTTTCGTCGAGGAAATGGGGGGCGATGGCCCCTTGGTCGATCACATGGAAAAACTCGAATGCGACGCGCTCGATCCGGTGTTTGATCACTTGCTGCTCGTTGATACCAGTTGCGATCCGGCGTCCGAAACGCATGTCATCGGGGCCTACCGTTTGCTGCCCGACACCCGTCTGGCACAGGCGGGGCGCTTCTATTGCGACGCCGAGTTCGACCTTGCACCACTGCACCGTTCCGGGCGACGATTGTTGGAATTGGGCAGATCCTGCATCGATCCTGCGCATCGTGGCGGGGTCGGAATGTTGCAGATGTGGCAGGGCCTTGCGGAATATGTCTTGCAGAATGACATCGGAATCCTGTTCGGCGCAGCCAGTTTCCCCGGCACGGACCCGGCAGCTTTCGCGCAACCCCTCGCCTGTCTGCACCATCTGCATCTCGCGCCGGAAAATCTGCGCGTGCGCGCAACCCAGTCCAATGGCTACACGCCGCTCCCCCTCGCCGAGCTCGACCGCAAGCAGGCGATGCGCGAGATGCCTTCACTCATCCGTGCCTATCTGCGCCTTGGCGGTATGGTGGGCGAAGGTGTGTTCATCGACCATGAATTCCGCACTACCGATGTCTGCATCATCCTCGATACGGCACAACTGACCGCACAGGCCCGCAGCCTTGCCGCGCGCAACCTGACCGGCACGCCGCAGGCATGACCTGGCACTCGCAAGAGCCACCGCCACAGCCCGGCATCCCGCCCGCGCGCTGGCCCCGCGTGGCGCTGCGCCTGTCTCTGATGGCTGTGGTGATCTTCGGCGGGCTGGCGCTGCATATGGCCCTGCGCCTGATCGAGCGCCCGCTTTTCGGGACAGCCCGCCCCCTGACCGCGCCGCTGACCCAAGTAGTCTGCCGCGCCACGGTTCTGATCCTCCGCCTCAGCGTCGCGGTCGAAGGCCAACCCGCAACCGGCCGCGCCGCCCTTGTGGCCAATCACAGTTCCTGGCTGGATATCTTTGTGCTCAACAGCGCGACGCAGGTCTATTTCGTGTCCAAGGCCGAAGTGGCGGGCTGGCCCGGCATCGGCTGGCTGGCCCGCGCCACCGGGACCGTGTTCATCCGCCGTGACCGGCGCGAGGCCGCAGAGCACAAATCCATGCTCGAATCCCGCTTGCAGGACGGGCACCGCCTGCTGCTCTTTCCCGAAGGCACCAGTTCCGACGGGCTGCGCGTCCTGCCCTTCAAGACCACCTTGTTTCAGGCTTTCCTGACCCCGGATCTGCGCGAAATCCTGCAGGTTCAGCCGGTCAGCGTCACCTATATTGTGCCTCAGGGCGCAGACCCGCGCGCGCTGGGCTGGTGGGGGAATATGGATTTCGGCAGCCATCTGTTGCAGGTGCTGGCCATGCGGCGCGCCGGACAGGTGCGGCTTGTCTTTCACTCGCCCTTGCGCGTGGCGGACCTGCCCGAGCGCAAGGCGCTGGCGCTGGCCTGCGAACAGGCCGTGCGCGCGGGGTTCGGGGGAGGTGGCCCGGTGGGAGTTTGATGGTTGGTTGTGGTGAGACAGGGGTTTGATGTGGCGACAGGCAGCTATGCGGACCAAGCTGCCGTTCGGGCCGTTCACCTGAAGAACTTTCGCAGTTGCAGCATGACCGGCCAAGTGGGCGTTTTCCGGACCTTCGCTATGGATTACGTGAACGTCCCATATGCGGGCAAAATCGCAGTTCAATTTACATGGCTACTGACCATTGAGTTCGCGTGGCGTCCCAGCAGGAAGTTCTGTATGCTTCGATGTGAACGTTTGTTCAGGATGTGGCACTATCGATGAAAGCTTAGCGATGAATTTTGATGAGGCGACGATCAAGTACAACCAGATATTTCAACCGGGGTTGATGGAAGAAGGCTTGGCTGTGGTGAACGAAAAAAAGAGGTTCGTTTACTACACATCTGCTGACACAGCGATGAAGGTTCTTCGTAACCGAGAGCTGTGGTTCAGAAACGCGACTGTCATGAATGACTATTCAGAGATTTCTTACGGGCTTGGATTAATCGAGTCAGTATTCTCAGGGGAAGAGGGGGCAAGGTTTAGGATTGCAGTCGAGGATATTTATTCCGGCACAATCGTAAGAGCCGGGGAACTGCTTGCTGGATGGGAACACGACTGGAAACTCGAAACCTATATCGCGTGTGTATCTATTCACAATTCCGAGGAAGATCGGCAAGGCAGGCTATCAATGTGGAGGGCATACGGGAACACTGCTTTGGTAGTTAATAACACACCAATGACGGCGATAACCGACCTGTTGGCTGTTTTCTCTGTCCCAGTATTATATCTTTCCGAAAAAGGTTTGTCGGACTACTTGTCCAAAATTACAGATGCGATTCTAATTAACCGGACATACTTGCGTGGATTGGGTCAGGAGGCGCTTGTCGGATACATTCACAACATGCTTTTCCGGTTCGCGATTGCAACGAAGCATCCGGGCTTTGCGGAAGAAAAAGAATGGCGTTTATTCTATCGCCCGACAGAACGAACGAGTCCAGGGATGACGGAAGAGACAGTTGTACTGGGTGGCGTTCCACAAAAAATATACAAGCTACGCCTTGCCAATGAACCGGAGAATGGGTTGCATGGGGCCGATATCCCATCACTATTAGACCGGATCATCGTTGGCCCTACCGAATTTCCATATGTGAGTTATCAGGCATTTGCAGGCGTACTTACCGATCTAGGTGTAGAGAACGCGGCGGAGAAAGTTGTTCTCTCTGATATTCCATTGCGAACCCGATAAAGAGACGAGCGTCAGTAGAACGTCAGGCGAAAACCAAGACCCTTGTGCCTATCAGGTCAACACTGCGCTTATTCGACGGCGACGTGTATCGAATTGGCGACCAATGACTACTTTGTGAAGGCTGAAATGCAGCATTAACAGGCAAAGAGACCGTCCGCTCCGGGCTTAGGCTGTGTGGAAACTCCTGCGCCACGAGAAGCCTTCGGTCGGGAGAGCTTGCA
>JAFIEM010000013.1 GCA_020832555.1 Natronohydrobacter sp.
TGTAGCCGATGCGCAGGCAGAAATCGACGATCAGCGGCCCGCGCGCATTGGGCAGAATTTCCCAGAGCATGATATACCACGGCCCCTCGCCGCGCGTCTGGGCGGCGGCGACATAATCGCGGGTCTTGATGTCCATGGTGATGCCGCGCACGATACGGAACACAGTGGGCGCATTGACGAAAACCACGGCCACAAAGACATTCAGCAGATTGGGCGACATGCCCCAGACGCCCAGCGGATCGGCATTGAACGCGAGCCCCGAATAGGCCCAGATCCCCACCACCAGCACTGCGCCGACATAGAGGCTGCGCTTTGCAGGCTGAGTAAAGAACCGCGCGTTCAGGAGCACTGTGAAGAACAGCACCGGCATGAGAAAGAGGATGCCAGCCATGACGCGCGGGATTGGCGTTTCCTGAATTTCGGGCGCGACCAGCAGGAAGAAGAGCAGGATCACCGGGAAAGCCAGCACGAGATTGGCGACGAAAGTCAGGCCAGTATCCAGCTTGCCGCCGATATAGCCTGCGGGCAGGCCCAGCGAGATGCCGATCATGAAGGAGATCATCGCCGCGAAAGGCGCGATCCGCAGCACTTCGCGTGCGCCGACAATCATGCGCGAGAACACATCGCGCGCGAGCGCGTCGCCGCCCAGCAGGAACACGTCATAGCCCCCCGCGGGGTCGCGCAGCGGCGTACCAGGGGCCGCGTTGCGCATTCCGCTGAATTGCGCCAGCGGGTCATGAGTGATGATCATATTGGCAAAGAGTGCCGCGAACACCCAGAACATGACCAGCGCGAAACCGATCATTCCGACCGTCGAGTCAAACAACTTGCCGTAAAGCCCAAGCCGGCGCCTGAACGTGATCGAAACGGCGAAAAGGGCGATCAGTGCGACCCAGACGGGCAGAAGTTGTATAAGAAGGCGGCCAAGGATGTCGAGCCAGTTTAACGGGTCCATTGTGCCACGCTCCCTTACGTTACGCGGATGCGCGGGTTGAGATAGACATAGCCGATATCCGAGATGAGCTGTGTGACCAGCACCACCAGAACGGCAACGACCGAGGCTGCGAGCAGAAGTTCGATATCGTTATTCGCGGCGGCCTCGAACAGGGTCCAGCCGAAACCGGGATAGCTGAACAGCACTTCGACAATCACCACCCCGTTCAATAACCAAGGGATTTGCAACATGATCACGGTGAAGGGGGCGATCAGCGCGTTCCTGAGCGCATGTCGCAGCACGATATTGGGGAAGCTCACCCCTTTCAGCCGCGCCGTGCGGATATATTGCTGGGTCATCACCTCGGTCATCGACGCCCGAGTGATCCGGGCGACATAGCCCATACCGTAAAGCGCGACCGTCATCACCGGCAGCGCGAAGTTCCAGAAGGTGATCCCATCAAGCGCCGAGCGGGCATTGCCCTGAAACAGCACGGGCCCGTCGATCCAGCCCCAGGAGACCAGAAGGGGCGATAGCCCGACAGTGGAGGAGGCAAGCAGCGCAATGAACACCACGCCCGAAACATATTCCGGTGTCGCGGTCGAGGCGATGGCAAAGGTCGAGAGCGTGCGGTCGGTGCGCGAGCCCTCCCGCATGCCCGCGAGCACGCCCACGATCAGTGCCATCGGCACCATGACGATCAGCACCCAGAGCATGAGCATGCCGGTCGCGCCAAGCCTTGCGCTGATCACCTCGGAAACAGGCGCGCGGAAGCGGGTCGAATTGCCCCAATAGCCCTGCGCCAGACCGCAACGCGCAGGCGCTGCGCCGGGTTCGGCTGACCCGGTCAGCATGTAACAGCGCCCGGTCATGCTGCCGTCTTCATTTTCGCGCGTCCACCCCCGCGCAACGCCCAGCCATTCGCCATAGCGCACCAGCATCGGCTGATTATAGCCATTGCGCTCAAGCCAGCTTGCGACCTCGGCATCCGAGATGCGCGATCCGGCCTGGGTTTTGGCAAGTGTTTCCAGCTTGGCGGGAATGTTGGTCAAATAGAAGACGACGAAGGTCAGGCACAGGGCCGTGACCAGCATCACACCGATGCGACGGGCTAGGAAGAAAAGCATCCTGCCTCCTGTCTGCTAGGGCACCTTGGGGCGCGTTGGCTATAGACGCAAGGAGTGGCCACGGCGGGACAGTGCCGCCGTGGCAGGTGAACCTCAGGACAGGGCGTAATGCTGGTAGCGCACTTCGAAGGTCGGGTGCATTTCCGCATTCAGGACATTCGGGCGCGCATTGCGATAGAGCGAGCGCCAATAGGGCTGGATCAACACGCCCTCATCCAGCATGATCTGCTGGATTTTCGCCATCACCTCGCGGCGTGCATCCGCATCGGCGATGCCATTGGCCTCGTCGAGCAACGCGTCGAACTCGGCATTGGCAAAGCCTGCCTCGTTCCAGGCCTCTCCCGAGCGATAGGCCAGATTGAGCACCTGCACGCCCAGAGGGCGCATGTTCCATTCGGTCGAGGAGAACGGATAGTTGAGCCAGTCATTCCAGAAGGTCGCACCCGGCAGAATCGTGCGTTTGATGTTGATGCCAGCTGCGCGGATCTGTGCGGCAACACTGTCGCAAGTAGCCGCCTGCCAGTTGTCATCAATCGAGATCAGCTCGAATTCATGATCCGCCAGTCCCTCGGCCTCGATCATGGCTTTCGCCTGAGCAGGATCGAAGACCGGGCCGGGGATCTCGGCATATTCGGGGTGGATCGGGCAGACATGGTGGTTCTCGGCCACGGTGCCAAGATCATTATAGCCCAGTTCCAGAACGATCTCGTTATTGACCGCCATTTGCAACGCGCGACGCACATTGACATTGTCATAGGGGGCCTGGGTCTGGTTGAACCGCACAGCAAGAGTGGACGCTGTAATCGCCTCGGACTTTGGCAGGCCGATCATTTCGAACAGATCGACAAAATCGCCGGTGGTCTGATAGGTCAGATCGATCTCGCCACCTTCAGCCGCAGCCATCCATGCAGCCGGGTCCGTGCCCAGATCGACAAATTCGATACGATCCAGCCAGGCACCGTTCCCTTCATTCCACCATGTGTGGTCGGGATTGCGTTCGATCACCGCACCGATCCCGGTATTGTGGCTGACCGGACGGTAAGGGCCAGTCCCGATCGGATTGGCGACCGGATCATCACCGGTAAAGGATGGATGAACCACCGCCGCCGGGTAATCTGCCGTATTGACGATGATCGCAATATCAGGGCTCGACAGATGCAGACGAATGGTCAGATCATCGACGATCTCGACTGCGCCATCGCGCAGCTTGCCGTCTTCGGCCAGCGCGCTCATGCGGCCTGCCATCGAATTGCCTTCGACCGAGGCATCGCACCAGCGCTCGAAATTATGGGCAACGTCCGCCGCGGTGAAGTCGTCGCCATTGTTCCACTTGACGCCCGGGCGGATGTTCAGCGTGAAGACCGTAGCATCTTCATTGGCTTCCCAGCTTTCCAGAAGCACGGGCTGGATCGAGCCATCGCGCTCATAGCTGACCAGATATTCCAGCCAGCCCCGGCAGACATTGGCCAGTTCCGACCAGTCCCAGGTGCGCGGGTCGCGCTGGGCCTTGATGTCCATCTGCATCCGCAGCGACCCGCCCATCTGCTCAGTCTGGGCCTTGGCCTGAGGCGCGGCAAGGCCGAGCAGACCATAGGCGGCAGGTGCTGCAACACCCAGCGCCGTGGCGCGCGTCAGGAACTCGCGGCGGCTGAGCTTGCCCTCACGGCATTCGCGTGCATAGAGCCTTGCTGCGCGATGCAACTCTGTAGCCTTGCGTTTTGAATGAGTCATGAATCTCTCCCTGTTTCATGCTGGATCTGGTTGCCAGCTTCGAATTTAGAATTATCGCATTCTGTGCAGGACATGCCCAACTTGCGGCACTGGATGGCCAAAAAACGACATCTGGTCGCTTTTACCGCCACACTCCTGCTTGGCTTGGTGGTCAGTCGCGCGGGGCACCTCCTTCGAAACTGTTGCCATGAATGTAGTCGCAGGGCGCTTCCTGCATCTGCAGATGTAGGTCATCGCCAGAGTAAGTCTGGGCCCGAGCCAGGGTTTCGTCAAAAGAAATACCGAGACCGGGCAGATCCGGGGGCGTCACGAACCCATCCTCAACGCGCAGGGAATGTCCGATAAGTGGCAGATGGAACGCGCCGCCGGTCTGGATACATTCGATCATCAGCAGATTGGGGATCGAGGCCGCCAGATGGATATTGGCCGCCCATTCCACCGGACCTGCGTAAAGATGCGGGGCAATTTGGGCGCTGAACACCTCGGCCATCGCCGCGACCTTCTTGACCTCCCATATCCCTCCGGCTCGCCCGAGCGCAGGTTGCAGGATACTCGCCCCCCCTGCGCGCAGAACGGCGCCGAACTCGGCCTTGGTGCAGAGCCGTTCACCTGTCGCGACCGGGATGCGCAGGGCGCGCGCAACCTCGGCCATGCCGGGAATATCATCGGGGGGGATGGGTTCCTCGAACCAGAGCGGTCGATGACGTTCTACTGCCGCCCCCAGCCGGATTGCGCCCGCTGGTGTGAATTGCCCATGCGTGCCCAAGAGGATATCAGCGCGATTGCCAATCGCCGCGCGCACCGCCCCGAGGATACGGTCGGTCACATCAATATCGCGCATCCCCGGCTGGTGCCCGCCGCGCAGCGTATAGGGCCCAGCCGGGTCAAGCTTGATCGCGGTGAAGCCCTGATCGACCGTCGCAAGCGCGCTTTCGGCCTGCATCTCCGGGCTGGTCCAGAACGCGGCCTTGTCGTGATGATCCAGCGGATAAAGATAGGTATAGGCGCGTAGCTTCTCGTTCATCCGCCCGCCCAGAAGCGCCCAGACAGGGCGCGTGCGCGCTTTGCCCAGAATGTCCCAACACGCGATTTCCAGCCCAGAGAACGCGCCGATCACTGTGGGATCAGGTCGCTGGGTGAAGCCCGAGGAATAGGCGCGGCGGAACATCAGTTCGACGTTTTCGGGGTTCTCGCCCCGCATATGGCGCTTGAATACATCAGCAATCACGGCGCGCATGGCCTGCGCACCGACAGCGGCGGCATAGACCTCGCCATAGCCAACCAGCCCGCATTCAGTTGTCAGCCGGGTGATGATCCAGTACCGCCCGCCCCAGCCCGGAGGCGGGGTGCCGATCACGAAGATCTCCAGCCCTTCAAGCTTCATGGCAGGCCCTCGAAGGCGTCGAAGAGGATCACATTGCGCCGCGTCCCGCCTTTTGCCGTGTCGGCGATTGCCTCGTTGATCCGAGCGAGCGGATAGCGGTTCGAAATCAGGTCATCAAGCTTGAGCCGCCCCTGCCGATAGAGATCGATCAGGCGCGGAATGTCGCGGCGCAGGACAGTGCCGCCCATCTTGGACCCGATCAGCCGCTGTTCGAGGTATGCCACCATCATCGGGTTGAGGCGCATGTAATCATCATTGCCTGTCATCCCTGCCATGATGATCGTCCCCCCCGGAGCGGTCAAGCCCAGCGCCTGCTCATAGGCCATGACCGCGCCCACGGTGACAAAGACATACTCTGCGCCGCGCCCGCCGGTCAGCGCAAGGACTTGAGCTCGGGCATCCGGATCGGTGGCCAGCACCCCGTCTGTTGCGCCGAATTCGCGCGCGGCCTCCAGCTTTTCGGGGGCGACATCCAGCGCGATAATGTGCCGCGCGCCTGCGATGCGCGCGCCCTGGATGGTGTTCAGCCCTACCCCGCCCGTGCCGATCACAACCGCTGTCACACCCGCAGGCATGGCGGCTGTGTTGAACACGGCCCCCACCCCGGTAATCACCCCGCAGGCCAGCAGGGCTGCCACATCAAGCGGCATGTCGTCAGGGAGCGGCGCAAGCTGGCTCGCATCTACGACGACTTTCTCGGCGAAAGCTCCGGTTTTCATGCCTTGGGTAACAGGCGTTCCGTCAGGCAGGGACAAGGGCGAATACTCGGTGCCCCCCGCTTCGCACCGCACAGGCCGTCCATCCGCACAGCATTGGCATGTGCCGCAGGACCGGATCAGTGTGACCAGCACACGCTGCCCGATCCGGTAATCCGTGACCCCCTCGCCCAGCGTGGTGACAAAGCCCGCCGCCTCATGCCCATAGACCGCAGGTAAGCTGCCGCCCCATGCGCCTTCGATGAAATGCAGATCGGAATGGCAGATCGCGCAAGCCGCGAGCGTGACCTCGACCTCGCCGCGCATTGGGGCCGCGAGCGAGAGTTCGGTGATCTCCAGAGGGGCGTTGAAACGGGTGCAGAGGGCGGCTTTCATTCGGTCGGGCTTTCCTGGCGGAGGGGGTGGCGGGCCTGAGGGCCCGCAGCCTTCGGCGAGAGTATTTGCGGCAAGATGAAATCAGCTTCGCATGCGCGCGCCTTCAGGGTCAAAGGGCGGGTCAAGCGCGATACGGGCGGCGCGGCGCTGGCCCATGATCTCGACCTCGAACAGGTCTGTGTCGGGGCGCTCGGCCAGCGCGGCGGGCAGATAGCCCTGTGCCAGTGACAGGCCGACATGATGACCGTAGCCACCCGATGTGACCCAGCCGACCACGCGCCAGTCGCCGTCCTGAGAGGGATGCGGGGTGGTGAGCCTGTTGCCATGCGCGTCGAAGCGCGCGGGGCCATAGCTATGGGGCGCGGTGATGGTGCCATGATCTTCCGCGACCCGCGCCCAGATGGGTTCATCGGCGATGGCATCGGCGGTATCTGCATCAATGATCAGCGAGACACGGCGCAGGCGGGGGCCGGTCTCGCGTTCCCTGAGCGCGGCGTCGCGACCGATGAAACCGGGCTTGTCATAAGCGACGAAGCGTTCCATCGCGCCTTCCATCGGGCCATAGATCGGCCGGAGTTCGGCAAACCATGTCGGGAAGTTCTTTTCAAACCGCATAGACAGAAGCGCGCGCATGCCGAAATCGCGGATGCCATTGGGCGCACCCGCCTCCTTGACCGCCGTGTAGACGCGGCGCTGGTATTCGGGGGTCATCCAGATCTCATAGCCCAGATCGCCGGTATAGGTGATGCGATTGACCATGCAAGGCGCGCCCGCGACATCCATTTCGCGATAGTCCATAAAGCGGAACGCGCTGCCCGACACATCCTGATCAACCAGTGCGGCCAGAACCTCGCGCGACTTCGGCCCGGCGATGGACAGCCCCATCAGCCCCATGCCCAGCGCGCGGATCTGTGCGCTGCCATCCTGCGGCAGATGTTGTTCGAACCAGCGCATGTGGTATTTCGTGGCCGCAAGCGATCCCCAGATCATGAAGCGCTCCGGGGCGGCGCGCGCGATGGTGAAATCACCGATCAGCTTGCCCGCGTCATTGAGCATGGGCGAGAGCACGATACGCCCCAGCTTCGGCAGGCGGTTGGTCATCAGCCGGTCAAGAAACGCCTCGCCCCCCGGCCCTGTCACTTCATATTTTGCGAAATTGGCGATCTCAGTCACGCCGACACCCTCGCGCACGGCGCGGACTTCGGAGCCGACATGGGCGAAATCGTTGGAGCGGTGGAAGGATAGCACATCCTGCGCTTCCTCGAATGAGGGGGCGAACCAGAGCGGCGTCTCCAGCCCCCATGTGTCGCCCATCACCGCGTGATTGTCGCGCAGCATCAGGTCATAAAGCGGCGTCGTCAGATGGGGCCGCGCTGCGGGCAGTTCTTCATTCGGGAAGCGGATCGAGAAACGGCGCGAGTAATTCTCGCGCACTTTCGCATTGGTGTAGCGCAGGCTGGCCCAATCGCCGTAGCGCGCGACATCCATGCCAAACACATCATGGCCCGGATCGCCCGTCGTCATCCAGTTCGCGAGTACCAGCCCGACGCCCCCGCCCTGAGAGAACCCTGCCATCACCGCACAAGCCGACCAGTAATTCGTCAGCCCCTGCACTGGCCCCACCAGCGGGTTACCATCAGGCGCGAAAGTGAAGGGGCCGTTGATGATCTGCTTGATGCCTGCATTCTCGTAGGGCGGGAAATGGCGGAAACCGACCTCGAGCGAGGGCGCGAGGCGGTCAATGTCGGGCTGCAGCAGCTCATGGCCGAAATCCCAGGGTGTGGTGACAGGCGACCACGGCTTGCAGGCTTTCTCATAGGTGCCAAGCAAGATGCCCTGACCTTCCTGCCGCGTGTAGATCTCGCCCTTGAAGTCGATCACATGGATCAACTCGCGCCCCATGCTCGCGTTGAACTCGATCACCTCGGGCATGGGTTCGGTCAAGAGATACATATGCTCCATCGCCAGAACCGGCAGTTCCAGCCCGACCATGCGCCCGAGTTCGCGCGCCCAGAGGCCGCCTGCATTGACCACATGTTCACAGCGATAGGTGCCGTTTTCGGTGATGACATTCCATGTGCCGTCCGGGTCTTGCGTCAATTCCTTCACCGGATTGCGCAGCTCGATCTTTGCGCCCAGCATTTTTGCGGCTTTCGCATAGGCGTGGGTCGTGCCGGAGGGGTCAAGATGCCCTTCAACCGGGTCCCAGAGCGCGCCCACGAAATGTGACTCGTCCATCAGCGGGAACATAGCCTTGGCTTCCGAGGGCGTGATGATCTCGGTCTCCATGCCCAGATAGCGCCCGCGTGCATGGGCCATGCGCAGCCAGTCCAGCCGCTCGGGGCTGTCAGCCATCTGCACGCCGCCCACCAGATGCAACCCGCAGGACTGGCCGGTCATCTTCTCCAGCTCTTCATAGAGCGAGATTGTATAGGCTTGCAGCCGCGCCACATTCGGGTCGCCATTGAGCGTGTGAAACCCGCCCGCCGCGTGCCAGGTCGAGCCGGAGGTGAGTTCAGAGCGCTCAATCAGCAGCACATCGCTCCAGCCCGCCTTGGCCAGATGATAGAGCACCGAACAGCCGACAACGCCGCCACCGATGACAATGGCACGATAGGTCTGGGTCATGGGATTTCCTCAAATTCGGTATGGTTTTCTGCCACAGCGCCTGTCGCGACCAATGCCACCGCCAGACGCAGACGCAATATCCGTGGCGTCGCGCGCGCCGTGATATAGGGAAGTCCGGGGCGCAACGCGGTCCAACCCGCAGCGATCAGGTCGCGCGCCAAGGGTTCATGCGCGCGCGCCAGCGCCCAGCTCCGGCAGTCGATTGCGGCGAAATCGGTCTTGCCTGCGGCGACCGCGCGGATCGAGGCACGATGGCTGCCGGTGACCAGAGCGTCCACGGCCAGATCACGCAGCCCTGCATCCTCGGAAAGCGCAATACAGCCCGAAAGCGACAGTGGAGAATTGATTGCTGGCCGCAATCGCTCCAGCCCCTCAGGCAGAACAGCACCGGCATGCAGAGGCGGCTCGATAACGGTGCCACCCCGCATGACAATAACTGACCGGTAATGAACACCCTGCCCACCCGGCACATCGCTGTAATCCGGTTGCGCCAGAACATGCACATGCTTTTGCAGACCCGCGCGCATCGGACCCCAGCATGTCTGACCCAGAACAAGCCCCGGATAGCGCCAAAGCGCCTGAAGCGCGGGCTCTGTGGCGGGCCGGATCAGTTTTGCAGGCAATTCGGGAACGGACGCGCGCAGGGCGGCATAAAAGCCATCGACCTGCGCGCGCAGTTCCGGCCAGTCATACATCGGCAGTGTTGCAACGCTGGTCATGCTGCGCGTCCGTCAAGGGGCAATTGCGCGGGTGGCGGTGGCATGCTGTCGGGTTGCGGTGTGATCATCTGGTGCAGGACCGGATGCACCACCGGTTCTTTCGGGCGCAGCGCATGGTCACGGAACAACTGCCAGTAACTGCGATAGACATAGCCGTGATTAAGCGCCTGCCAATGGTCGCGACGTTCGGCATAGAGGCGCGGAAGGGCATACCAGGGTGCAGCCGGGATCTGGTGGTGCACGATATGCAGATTGTTGTTCAGGAAAAGCCATGACAGCGGTGAGCGCTCGACGATGATCGTCCGCCCCTCTGGCGCGTCATGCCAGCGATGTTCGGCATAGGTGCGGATCGAGATCAGCGACAGCGAAGGCCAGACCACCGCGATGCCATAAAGCCAGAACGGAATGCCGAAAGCCCAGACCAGCGCGGCGACGGGCACAAGGCTGACGAGATGCAACCCCCATGCCAGACGCACACCCGGCGCATTGGCGCGCAGGAGTCGCGCCTCTTGCGCCAGAAACCCGGCCGCGCCCAGAACCGGCCCCAGCAGGATGCGCCCGATCATGGTGTTGTTCACCGCCAGAAGTCCCTGCAGCCAGCGCGGCATCCGCGCATGCGACCAGGCCGCCTTGTAATAGCTTTCGGGATCTTCGATCGGGTCGGTCAGGCGCGCGTCATGATGGTGCGCCAGATGGGTCGCGCGGTAGCGGCGATAAGGATAGATCAGCGAGAGAGGCAGAGTGACCAGCGCTTCATTGACCAGCCGGTTGCGGGTTGGGTGGCCATGCAGGTTTTCATGCACCAGCGAGGAATGCAGCGCCGACATCAGCGCCATGACCGCCAACGCCACCACCGGAGCACCCGGCCAGAGCAACGCCCCCGCAAGCGCCCAAAGTCCGTAACAGGCAATAATCAGCGCGACAGTGGGCCATTCTATGCGGCGCAAGCTCTGCTCTCCTCTGCTGCTTGTCCGCCAAGCCTGTCCGCAAAGCCACCAAGCCGCAATGCGAGTGTTCTCGTCACTGTTCAAGACGATTGTAGAGTCTGAAAAAATATGTTCACTTAACTCATCAGGTGTAGTGGAGTCTCTACATGCGCAAACGTGAATCCTCGGCGCTTTTCCGAACGCGACTGGTCCATTTGCTGGCGCAATCGGGCCTGACCCAATCGCGCTTTGCCAGCGTGATCGGTATTGACCGCTCAGCGCTGTCGCAGCTTCTGACCGGCCCCGACCCGCGCCTTCCGCGCGCGGAAACGCTGCTGTCCATCGCGACGCAGTTTCAGGTCTCGGTCGACTGGCTGTTGGGTCTGTCGGAAGACAGCGGAACCGTGACCCAGAGCCTGGATGCGGTCGAGACCGAAGCCGCGCTGGATGAGGAAAGCCGGACCGCAATGGAACGCTGGCACGAGGAAGCCACCGGCCAGAAGATACGCTATGTGCCTGCGCTCCTGCCCGATCTGATGCGCACGCCCGACATCATCAGCTTTCAGGCGCAAAGCTCCGAGCAGGAAAAACGCCGTCTGCAAGCCCAGACGCAGCGTCGCCTGCGGCTTTCGCAGGCGCCAGAAGCGGATATCGAAATGTGCATGCCCTTGCAAAGCTTTGAGATTTTCGCAGCCGGTTGCGGGGTCTGGCAGGGGTTGGGGGCAGCGGCCCGCCAGCGCCAGATCGACCATATCGCCCGCACAGTCGAAGCTCTTTATCCCGCCTTCCGCATGTATCTGTTTGACGGACGCAAGCGCTTTGCACCACCGATGACGCTTTTCGGCTATACCCGCGCGGCGGTTTATGCGGGGGATGTATATCTGCTGATCCGCTCGAAACGCCTGATCCGCGAACTGGCGCAAGGTTTTGACGGGCATATCCGCGCGGCAGAGGTTCATGCCCATGAGGCCGCGGAGTGGGTGCGCGGGTTACGGGCGGTCTAGGTGCTAGGGAGCGGCACGATGCGGATATAAACACAGCCTCCGCGCTCGGTCACTTGAGAGTTTGAGCATATTCTTCAAGCTGCGTCGCGACTGTTCCCCACCCGTCGTAGAAGCCCATGTCTTCATGGCTCTGTCGCGCCGCTGCAGAACGATGCCGGGCCGTCGCCGTATATGTCGTGCCACCTTTCCCATCATCGGCAAACTCGATGATCGCTGTCATGAAAGGGTCGGCGGCAGGCTTCCATCCTTCGCTATAGGTGTCTGTGAAAACCAGACGCTCGCCTTCGACAACTTCGAGATAGACACCTTCATTCCGGATCAGATTGCCTTCGACATTCATGATTGTGTTGAATCTGCCGCCAACCCGGAGATCTATCTCGCAGGCATCGATCCCATGCGGTCTGGGCACAAAGAATTTCCTGATATGCTCTGGCGTGGTCCAGCATTCCCAAAGCAGATGTCTGGGCGCATTTATCGACCGCGTGAAAGTCAGATCGGTTCTGGGGTCGAGTTTCATTTGTTTCGCTCCTCCATGAGAGTTTGGATGTAGTCGTCAAAGCGATCGAGACGCCCTTCCCAGATTGTGCTTTGTTCGCTCAGCCAATCCCGGGCTGGCACGAAAGCAGTCGGGGACAAGCTGCATATCCGCGTCCGGCCTTGCTTTTTCGACGTGATGAGCTGGGCCGCTTCAAGCTTTTTCAGATGTTCCATGAATGACGGCAACGCCATGTCATGGGGATCGGCCAGTTCGCTTACCGTCGCCTCGCCACGCGCAAGGCGTTCCAGAATCCTGCGTCGCGTCGGATCACCAAGCGCTGAAAAGCAGAGGTCGAGATCAGAATCATACTTAGACATATCCCTAAGTAACAACATGGACGTCGCTGGTCAATAAAAGTTAGGATATTTCCTAACTTTTATCCGATCTTGAAACGGTCCTCTGACGGACGCCCGCACATATCCGATTTGGCCACCTTTCGCCCAATGCCATTCGTTCCCGTAACACCACACCCCTGCTGACAACACTCCGCTTGTCGCTTGCCCCCTGCCCTCGTTAGCGTCAGGCAGGACTGACAGCCACGGAGATCGACATGGAACCGCACCCCACAGAACGCCGCCGCAGGTCCGGTGGACGTGGGGGCAATGCGCGGCGCACCGATGCTTTCCGGCTGGACCAGATGCCGTGGCGCGTACCGGTCAACGTGGACCGCCCGACCGAACCGCTGGGCGAAGACGGCGTCGAGGCGATCCACTGCGCCGCTTTGCATATCCTGTCGGAAATCGGCGTCGAGTTCCTGAATGACGAGGCGCTCGCGCTGTTCCGGCAGGCAGGCTGCATTGTCGAGGGGCAGAATGTCCGCATGGACGCCGATTTCGTCGAAGCGATGCTCGCCCGCGCGCCGGGGGCCTTTACCATCACCCCGCGCAATCCGGACCGAGCCGTGCGGATCGGCGACGGCCATCTGGCTTTCGTCAATGTCTCGTCCCCGCCCTCAAGCTGGGACATGATGCGCGGCAAGCGCACCGGCGATTTCCAGACGTTCCGCGAATTCCTGATGCTGACGCAGTCCTTCAACTGCATCCATGTCGCGGGCGGCTATCCGGTCGAGCCTGTGGATATTCATCCTGGCATCCGTCATCTGGACTGCATCGCGGAAAAGCTGATCCTGACCGACAAGGTGGTGCATGCCTACAGCCTCGGGCGCGAGCGGGTCGAGGATGCGATGGAGATGGTGCGGTTGGCCGCGGGGCTGAGCCATGCGGAATTTGACGCTGCCCCGTATATGTACACCAACATCAACTCGGTCTCGCCGCTGCGACATGACTTTCCCATGATTGACGGCGCCCTTCGGTTGGCGCGGCGGGGGCAGCCCGTGGTCGTCACCCCATTCACGCTGGCAGGGGCCATGGCACCGGTCACTCTTGCGGGCGCGGTGGCCCAATCCATTGCGGAAGCGCTCTGTGCCATCGCGCTGATCCAGTATGCCGCGCCGGGTGCGCCCGTAGCCATCGGCACATTCACCTCGAATGTGGATATGCGCTCGGGCGCACCTGCCTTTGGCACGCCCGAATATATGCGCGCCACCCAGATGACTGGCCAGCTTGCCCGCCGCTACGGGCTGCCTTTGCGCTCCTCCGGGGTCTGCACTGCGAATATCCCTGATGCGCAAGCAATGTGGGAGACCTGCAACAGCCTCTGGGCCGCCGTGCAGTCGGGGTCGAACCTTGTCTATCACGCCGCCGGATGGTTGGAGGGCGGGCTGATCGCATCGCCCGAGAAATTCGTCATGGATTGCGAGATGTTGCAGATGATCCAGCGCTATTGCGAGCCCATCCTGACCGAAACCACGCCGGGGGCATTAGCGCTGGACGCGATCCGCGAGGTCGGCTCTGGCGGGCATTTCTTCGGGGTCGAACACACGCGCGAACGTTACGAGACGGCATTCTATGCGCCCTTTGTGTCAGACTGGCGCAATTTCGAGGCCTGGGAGCGGGATGGCGCAACCGATACCATTGCGCGCGCGCATGGGATTTACCGGAACATCGTCGATAATTTCACCCCCCCGCCGATGGCGGATGACCGACGCGAGGCGCTGCTGGATTTTGTGGCCCGCCGCAAGGTCGAGGGGGGCGCGCCGACGGATTTCTGAACCGCTGGTCGCGCATCGCGCCTGAGCGACTTGGCTCAAGGGGTTTCCTGTCAGCAGACGGGGCGCGCTTGCCCCCCCTTCTTGCCCCCTTGCAGCCAAACTGGCGCTCGGGGTCTCCCGATCATGCAACCTATGACCTGATGCAGTTTCAGCGCCCCAGAAACAATGCCCGACCTATCCGCACCGGGTTCTCGGGGGCTTTACGCGTGACGACTTGAACGCTAGCGTCCCGTCGGAGAGGTTGTGTCATGCGTGCCGTTCCTTCGGGTGAATTCGTCCGGGCAGCAATCGGCAACGTCCATACCCAGAGCCCGAAAGGTTCCGAGCCACGCAAGACCATCCCGCCCGCCAAATTCATAAGGACACGACGCATGGGACGACTGAAGGGGAAAACCTGTCTGGTGACAGCCGCCGGACAGGGCATTGGCCGCGCAAGCGCCTTGGCCATGGTGGCCGAAGGCGCGCGGGTGATCGCCACGGATATCAACGCCGATGCCTTGGCGGAACTGGCGCGCGCAGGGATCGAAACGCAGCGGCTGGACGTCACCGACCCCGCGCAGGTTGCCTCCGCCGCTCAGGCGATTGGTGCACCAGATGTGCTCTTCAACTGCGCAGGCTTTGTGGCGCATGGCTCGATCCTCGATTGCGACGAGGCGAGCTGGAACTTTTCACTCAATCTGAACATGACTGCGATGTACCGGATGATCCGTGCCTTTCTGCCCGGCATGATTGCCGCAGGGGGTGGATCGATCATCAACATGTCCTCGGCGGCATCCAGCGTGATCGCGGCACCGAACCGATTTGTCTATGGCGCAACCAAGGCAGGCGTGATCGGCATGACCAAATCGGTTGCGGCGGATTTCATCACGCAAGGTATCCGCTGCAATGCCATCTGCCCCGGCACTGTCGAAAGCCCCTCGCTTGAGGGACGCATCCGCGCGCAGGGCGATTACGATACGGCACGCGCCGCTTTCATCGCGCGCCAGCCCATCGGGCGGATCGGCAAGGCCGAGGAAATCGCGGCGCTCGTGGTCTATCTTGCCTCGGATGAGAGCGCCTATACGACCGGTGCCATCCATGTCATCGATGGCGGCTGGTCGAATGTCTGAACGAAAGGAATGCACATGAAACTGCTACGCCATGGTCCGCGCGGGGCCGAAAAGCCGGGAATGCTGGATGCCGATGGTACGATCCGCGATCTGTCCGGTGTCGTCTCTGATATCGGTGGTGAGGTACTGTCCGATACCGGATTGGCGCAGTTGCGCGCGCTCGATCCCTCCCGTCTGCCGGTGGTGGACCCGGCGACCCGCCTCGGGCCCTGTGTGGCCGGGACCGGCAAATTCATCTGTATCGGGCTGAACTATTCCGACCATGCCGCCGAAACCGGCGCCGCTGTCCCGCCCGAGCCGATCATCTTCATGAAGGCCACGAGCGCGATCTGTGGCCCGAATGATCCGATCATCCTGCCGCGCGGTTCCGTCAAGACGGATTGGGAAGTCGAACTCGGCGTGATCATCGGCACGCGCGCGAAATATGTCAGCCCCGAGCAGGCAATGGACCATGTGGCAGGTTATGCCGTGACCAATGATGTGTCGGAACGCGCCTTCCAGACAGAGCGCGCGGGCCAATGGACCAAGGGCAAGAGCTGCGACAGCTTCGGACCGCTTGGGCCTTGGCTTGTCACCCGTGACGAGGTGGATGACCCGCAGGATCTGGGCATGTGGCTGACTGTGAACGGGCAAAGCATGCAGAAGGGTTCGACAAGGACGATGGTCTTTGGCGTGGCGCATCTGGTCAGCTATCTGAGCCAGTTCATGAGCCTGATGCCCGGCGATGTCATCTCGACCGGCACCCCTCCGGGCGTGGGGCTGGGCATGAAACCACCGCGTTATCTGGCAGCAGGCGATGTGGTGAAACTGGGCATTGCCGGGCTTGGAGAGCAGCGACAGGATGTGATCGCCGACCCGGAGTGACCTGCGCCTGTCCCGGTGGCGCGCAGGACATCAATCTGCCTTGCGCGCCAAAGCGGGATCACGGGTCGGAGAGCGTCAGATCGGCGCGTAGCCTTGCAGCAATGATCCGGCGCGCATTGGCCAGATCGTTCCCTTCCGCACGCAGCCGCGCCGCCTCCGGATCATGCCCATGCGTCAGCCAGCGACTGATGCAGCGCTGGCGCACTGTTTCCACCGGAGTATCCAGCCAGATCGCGTAATCCCACAGCCCCGCCAGTTCCGACCAGGGCTGCTCATCGAAGAGCAGATAATTTCCCTCGATGATGACCATATCACACTCGGGCGCGATCACGCCCGCCCCGGCGATAGACAGATCGCGCGCGCGATCAAAGAGCGGATAGACAACTTCTTCCTCGCGCTTCAGCCGATGGATCAGGGCGATGAACCCCGCGACATCAAAGGTCTCGGGCGCACCCTTGCGTGCACGCAAACCGCGCGCATCAAGAACGGCATTGTCCAGATGAAACCCGTCCATCGGCACCACTTCGACCGCGATGCCGTCTTGCTGCAACAAATCGCGCAGCGCTGCAGAAATGACGGATTTCCCGCTTGCAGGCGCGCCCGCAATGGCGATCAGCTTGCGCGTCCCGCCCGGCAGATTGCGCAGCCGGGTCAGAACATCTCGGCCTGTCACAGATTGCGCGTCGAAAACCGATCCCGATGCCGCCGCACTCATGCAGCCCGCTCCGCCAGATAGCGCGAAAGACTCGCCTCGACACCATCCGACAGCAGCGCCCGGTGCCAATCCGCGAAAGCCTGCGCGAAACGCGGGGCGTCTTTCAGATCGCCATAGATATGGACGCGTTCCAGCCATGCCTCGGACCGGGTCAGCGCAGCCTGCGCCGCAGCGGTCAAGTCGGGCCAGAGTGGATCGTTTGGCGCAATCTCGCTGCCATCGGCACGCCGCCCGGTGCAGTAGAGCGCCCAGAGTGCCGAGACCAGCGCAAGACCGTCGACCGGTGTGCCTTTTCTTAACCCGTCGCGTATCGAAGGCAGGACAAACCCTGCATGGCGGCTTGAACCGTCAAAGGCGACCCGACGTGTAGTGTCCAGTATTTCTGGGTTCGCGAAACGCGTCTCGATCAGGTCGATATAGTCGGGAACACTCATTTCAGGCACAGGTGCAACATGGGGGGAAATCTCGTTCAGGCATACGCTGCGAAACAGATCACGAATACCCGAATGCGCCATGGTTGCGGCGATCGTGTCAAGCCCAAGCAACTCACCCGCGCCACAGATCACCTGATGGCCCCCGTTGAGGATACGGAGCTTCATCGCCTCATAGCTATGGACATCTGCGGTGAACACCGCGCCCGCACGATCCCAGTCCGGGCGGCCCGCGCAGAAATTATCCTCGATCACCCATTGGCGGAACCGCTCATGCGTGACCGGGGCCGCGTCGTCAATGCCGAAGCCCCGCGCGAAATCTATCTCGCGTGCGCCGGTGGCCGGAACGATGCAATCCACCATGCTATCGGGGAACCGACATTCCGCGTCGATCCAGTCCGCCAGCCCCGGATCAGAGAGGCGCGCCAGACCCACAACAGTCTGGCGCAGGATAGCGCCATTGCCCTGCAGATTGTCACAGCACAGCCCCGTGAATGGCCCTGCCCCCTGCGCAAGTCGCAGCCGCAAGGCCGCGACCATCGCCCCGAAGGCCGTGCGCGGGGTTTCGGGGTTTGCGGCGTCGAACCGGATATCAGCGTGGTCTACAGCCAGCGCACCGGTTTGCGGGTCGCGGTAATAGCCGCCTTCGGTCACGGTCAGGGACACGATACGGATATCCTTCGCGGCCATGCGCGCGATCAGAGCGCGATTATCCGCCTCGACCGGCAGGAAATCCACCATCGCGCCGGTCACTTCCGCCGATCTGCCCGCCGGATCCAGCGTGATCAGCGTCGTCAGGCAATCCTGCGCCAGCAATCTCGCACGCATGGCGCTGTCGCCGGGGCGGACACCTGCGCCGATGATACCCCAATTCTGTGCCAACCCCTCCTGCATCAGCCGGTGCGTATACCATGCCTGATGCGCCCGGTGAAAATTACCCAGCCCGATATGCACGATCCCCGGCAACAGGTCTTCGCGCGCATAGCGAGGTCTGGCAACCTCTGCCGGAAGCTGGTCCAGCGTGGCCAGTCGAAGCGCGATCAACTCATCCATTGGCCGCCATCCACATTGTAGGTCTGGGCGACGATGTAATCAGCCTCAGAGCTCGCCAGAAACACCGCCATGCCGGTCAGGTCACTGGCAACACCCATGCGCCCGAAGGGAACCGCCGCGCCGACTTCGCGTTTCTTCTGACCGGGTGCCTTGTTCTCGTATTTGGCGAAAAACGCATCCACCCCGTCCCAATGCTCGCCATCGACCACACCGGGTGCGATGGCGTTGACATTGATGCGGTGCTGGATCAGGTTCAGCCCCGCCGATTGCGTCAGGCTGATGATCGCAGCCTTGCTTGCGCAATAGACCGCGACCAACGCCTCACCCCGCCGCCCGGCCTGCGACGCCATGTTGATGATCTTGCCTCCCTGCCCGCGCGCGATCATGTGCTTCGCGACCGCCTGCATGGTAAACAGCGTGCCTGCGACATTGATCTCGAAACAGCGGGCGTAATCCGCGCGGGAGATCTCGTCGATGGGCGCAGCCGTGAAGATCGCGGCATTGTTGATCAGAATGTCGATCTGGCCGAAACGCGCCACAGTCGAGGCCACGGCCGCCTCGATACTCTCCTGCCGCGTCACATCCATCTCGACCGCAAAGGCGGATTTCCCCAGCCTTGCGGCTTCGGTCCGTGCCCGCGCAATGTCGATATCGGCCAGCGCCACCTGCGCGCCTTCGCGCAAGTAGGCTTCGGCGAAAGCAAGACCGATTCCGCGCGCTGCCCCTGTGATCAAGGCCGTTTTTCCTTGCAGCCGTGTCATGCGATCCGCAGCCCCTTGTCATCAAAGCGGTGCATCACGTCATCGCGCGGGGTCAGGAAAATCCGGTCGCCGTGGCGGAAATTCACCTCACCATCGGCCCGCACCGTCAGCGTCTCGCCCAAACCGGTTTCCTGAACATGGAAGAAGGTGTCGGACCCCAGATGTTCCGAGACCCCAACGACACCCGACCATCTTCCCTCGGTTGCAGAAATCGAGATGTGCTCGGGGCGGATGCCGATGGTTTTGGCATTGTGCTTTGCGGCCTCTGCCCCTTCGATCAGGTTCATTTTCGGCGAGCCGATAAAGCCTGCAACGAACAGGTTGCGTGGCGCTTTATACAGTTCCAGCGGACTGCCCACCTGCTCGATATGGCCCGCGCGCAGCACCACGATTTTGTCGGCCATGGTCATCGCCTCGACCTGATCATGGGTGACGTAGATCATGGTCGTTTTCAGCCGATTGTGGAGTTCCGAGATCTCCAGCCGCATGCCAACCCGCAATGCCGCGTCAAGGTTCGAGAGCGGTTCGTCGAAGAGAAACGCTGCCGGTTCACGTACGATGGCGCGGCCAATGGCGACGCGCTGGCGCTGGCCCCCTGAAAGCTGACCGGGGCGGCGTTCCAGATAGTCGGTCAGGTTCAGCACTGCGGCGGCCTGTTCGACGCGGCGATCCTGTTCGGCCTTGTCGAGACCCGCCATGCGCAAGGGAAAGGCGATATTCTTGCGCACTGTCATATGCGGATAGAGCGCGTAGGACTGGAACACCATGGCAAGGCCGCGTTTGGCGGGCGGAATCGAGGCGGATTCCTTGCCGTCGATCCTGATCTCGCCCGACGAAACATCTTCCAGACCCGCGATCAGGCGCAGAAGCGTGGATTTGCCGCAGCCCGAGGGACCGACGAATACGGCGAATTCACCATCTTCGATGGTCAGATCCAGAGGAGGTATGACCGTGACATCGCCGAAGCTTTTCGTCACCTTTTCCAGAACGATTTGTCCCATATCAGTGCTCCTTACTTCACGGCGCCAAAGGTCAGACCGCGCACAAGTTGTTTCTGGCTGAACCAGCCAAGGATCAGGATCGGCGCGATGGCCATGGTGGAGGCGGCCGAAAGCTTCGCGTAGAACAACCCCTCGGGGCTGGAATAGCTGGCGATGAAGGCCGTCAACGGGGCCGCGCGGGCTGCGGTCAGATTCAGCGTCCAGAAGGCTTCATTCCAGGCCAGGATGATGTTGAGAAGCACGGTCGAGGCAATGCCGGGGATCGCCATCGGCGTCAGGACATAAAGGATTTCTTCCTTCAGCCCCGCCCCGTCCATCCGCGCCGCTTCAAGGATCTCGCCGGGGATTTCCTTGAAATAGGTATAGAGCATCCAGACCATGATCGGCAGGTTGATCAGCATCAGCACGATGGTCAGCCCGATCCGCGTATCCAGAAGCCCAAGCTGGATGAAAATCAGATAGATCGGGTAGAGCACACCCACAGCGGGCAGCATCTTGGTCGAGAGCATCCACAGCAGGATATCCTTGGTGCGGTTCGAGGGCACGAAGGCCATCGACCAGGCGGCGGGGATCGCGATGATCATGCCAAGGATGGTCGAGCCGCCCGCGATGATGATCGAATTCCACAGGAAGCGGCTGTAATTCGAGCGCTCCTGCACCACGCGGTAATTTTCCAGCGTCCAGTCGAAGAAGAACCACACAGGCGGGTCGGCTATGGCCTGCGCTTCGGTCTTGAAGCTGGTCAGGATCGTCCAGAGGATCGGGAAGAACAGCAACAGGCCGATGATCCAGGCGATCAGTGTGTTGAGTGACTTGCGTTGTATCGTGACGGAACGTGCCATGATCGCCTCCCTACCGGTCCAGGTTCTTGCCGACGATGCGCATCAGGAAAAGCGCAAAGATATTGGCGAGAATGACCGCATAAATTCCCCCGGCAGAACCAAGCCCGACATTCTGGCTTTCCAGCACGCGCTGGAAGATCAGATAGGTCAGCGTTCGGGTACCGAATGAGCCTTGGGTCGTGACGAAGATCTCGGCGAAGATCGCGAGCAGAAAAATCGTCTGGATCAGAATGACGATGGTGATGGCGCGCGACAGATGCGGCAGGATGATATGCCAAAAGCGCGACAGAACTGGTGCGCCATCCATCTCGGCGGCCTCAAGCTGTTCACTGTCAAGCGACTGGATCGCGGTCAGCAGGATCAGCGTGGCGAAGGGCAGCCATTGCCAGGACACGATCAGGATGATCGACAGCATCGACGCGTCAGACAGCCAGATGATCGGATCGGCCCCGAAGGATCGCCACAGATGCGACAACAGCCCGTTATTGGGGTCCATGAACATGTTCTTCCACACCAGACCCGAAACGGTCGGCATGACGAAAAACGGCGCGATGACGAGGATGCGGACCATGCCCTGCCCCCACATCGGCTGATCGAGCAGTATCGCAAGCAGGATGCCCAGCGTGACAGTGATCAGAAGCACGCCGCCGACGATGATGACCGTCGCCTGAACTGAGGGCCAGAAGGCGCTCGACGTGACAAAGCGAACGTAGTTTTCAAACCCGACCCAGCCCTGAAACCCGCCGCGCAGGGGCAGATAGCGCTGGAAGGAGAAGATGAGCGTCAGCGTGAGGGGCACCAGCATCCAGCCCAGAAGCAGGATGACCGCAGGCGCCAGCATCAACCGCGCCGCAGAGCGCGAAGCCTTGGTGGACATGGCACTGGCCTTTCATCGGGGCAAGCGGCGCTTGCCGATGTGGAGGGAAGTCGAGAGGGGCGCGAGGAGGACGCCCCTCTCCAAAGGCGGCAGGGGCTCAGTAGCCTGCCGCTTCCATTTCATCCGTCACCAGCGCCTGTGCTCGGGCAAGGGCCTGTTCCGGGGTCTGCTGGCCGGCAACCATGGCAGAGAATTCCTGCCCGGCCTGTGTGCCAATACCGGCCCATTCGGGGATCGCGACAAACTGGATGCCGACATAGGGCACTGGATCGATGGTCGGATTGTTCGGATCAGCCGCATTGATCGAGCGCAGGGTCATATCTGCAAACGGGATGCTGGCATATTCCGGGTTTTCATAGAGCGAAGTGCGCGTGCCCGGAGGAACATTCGCCCAGCCTTCCCGCTCGGCCACAAGCTCCAGATACTCCTTGGATGTGGCCCAGTTGATGAACTGCATCGCGGCGTCTTGCTGCTGCGAGCCTGCCGGAATGGCCAGCGCCCAGGCCCAGAGCCAGTTGGCGCGCTTGTCCAGCCCGTCCTTGTTCGGAGCGAGTGCAAAGCCCACGCTGTCGGCCACGGTCGAGTCGTTGGGGTTGGTCACGAAGCTCGCGGCAACGGTCGCATCAATCCACATGCCGCAACGGCCCTGCTGGAACAGCGTCAGGTTTTCGTTGAACCCGTTATTCGCAGCACCCGGAGGGCCGTAATTCTGCAGCAGGTCATTGTAGAATGTGACCGCTTCCAGCCATTCGGGGCTGTCAAGCTGCGCTTCCCAGTTCTCGTTGAACCAGCGTGCGCCGAAGGAATTGGCGACCGTGGTGATAAAGGCCATGTTTTCGCCCCAACCCGCACGGCCGCGAATGCAAATGCCGTTGATGTTGTTGTCGCGATCCGTCATCGCCGCCGCGGCGGCAGCAATGTCATCCCAGGTGGGTTCTTCGGGCATTTCCATCCCGGCAGCTTCCATCAGGTCGGTGCGATACATCACCATAGAGCTTTCGCCGTAGAACGGTGCCGCAAACATGGTGCCGTCATAGGACAGACCGGCCCGCATCGCAGGCAGGATATCGTCCTTGTCATAATCGGCAGGAAGTCCGTCCAGCGAGACCAGCCAGCCGCGCTCGGCCCAGATCGGCGTTTCATACATGCCGATGGTCATGATGTCGAACTGACCGCCGCTGGTGGCGATATCCTGCGTGACGCGCTGGCGAAGGATGTTCTCTTCAAGAATGACCCATTCCAGATTGATGCCTGTCGCCTCGGTGAATTCACCGCTCAACGACTGCATGCGGATCATGTCGCCATTATTGACCGTCGCGATTGTCAATGTCTGGGCATAAGCGCCCGAAGCCGCGACCAACGCAAGCGCCGTCGATGCCACAAGTGACTTTCCGAGTCTCATCTGATTCCTCCCTGAACGATATGAGTAGCACAGACACTAGTAGAAATATTACCGCGCGGTCAACATAAATTTTACTCGCGCAAAATTTATGCCGATTTGCGCAGCACAAGTTTGGTTGGATACAGAAATTCCTCGCGCGCCTCGGGCATGGTCCCGTCTTCAAGCATGTGAAACAGCACTTCGACCGCCTTGTTGGACACAGAATCGTAGTCATGCGCGACTGTGGTCAGCGGCGGACAGGTGAATCGCGAGACCGGGTGATCATCATGTGACATCACGCGCATGTCATGATCAGGGCCATACCCTATCGACAGACCGGCCTCGAAACAGGCCGTCAGCAGTCCCACGGCAAGCCGGTCATTGCTGCAAAGAATCGTATTCGTGGGAATGGCCTTTTCCCGAATGGCCTTCAGCCCGCCCTCATAGCCGATGCGTTCGAAATCCCACCCCTCGCCTTCGATCTTGATGACATGCGGCTCCAGCCCAAGGCGTTTCATATTCGCAATATAGGCAATCCGGCGTTTGTTGGCGTTGGGATTTGCGGGATGGCGCATTTCGAACAACACAGGCGGCGTTCCGGTCCGAACCAGATATTCCACACTCTGCGTCACGAAATCATTGTTGTCCGAGCCGACAAAGACCTTGCCCACACCATCGATATTACTGTCGAACAGGACGGTCGGGACTTCCGCACAGAAGCGCTCGACGGCCATCCGGTCCGACACGCGCCCCAGAGGGGCCAACAGAACACCCGCTGGTTTGAGCACGCGCAGACTGTCCAGAATTGCATTCTCAAGACGTTGCTCGCCATGCGCAGAGAACAGGATTGGCCAGAAGCCTGCATCAATGCAGCGCCGTTCGATCTTGCGGGCGATCTCGGCGAAGAACGGGTCCGCAAGATAGGGCACCACCACGCCGACGATCTTGGTCAGCTTGCGGTTCTGGTTCATTGCAAAGATGTTGGGGCGGAAATCATAGCGCTCCAGCGCGGTTTCGATCCTCTGGCGGGTCGAGGCGCGCACGCTTTCGGGATCCTGAAAATACTTTGAAACCGTGGGACGCGAAATCCCGCTGACAGCCGCGAATTCCTCCATATTGCGAATCTTCTGCTCACTCACCTGATCCCGCCCTTCACTTGTTGTCCGCATGGAGCTTGCGCTTATACAACAGTAATATTCTCGCGCGCAAAGTTTCAACCTGCTTGTGAAAGTTTACGTGGAGAGATTCAGGATACGATCACTGCTGCTCTCATCGGTGTCGCATCGAAGGGAGCCGCACCGCCGGGCAGACGAAGGAAAATTCTGCACTCTGTGCGGATGCCGCTATCGCATGGCGTGAAAGACCGTGATGGCGCACACCATCACAGTCTCACAGCAGTTCGGGTCTTGCATCTGCCCCGCTGCGCCTTCAGCCAGCAGCCCGGCCGAAACAAAGGCGTGGGTCGGTCAGATCATCATAAAGCGGGGCGTTGCAATCAGCGTGACAAGCCGCGCCATGAAGCGCGCGGCATCGGCCCCGTTGATGACCCGATGATCATAGCTCAGATCCAGCGGCACCATTGGCACCGGACGTGGCGTGTCGCCCTCCCAAAGGGTCACGATCTCGGTGCGGGTGATGCCGAGGATGGCCAGTTCGGGCGGATTCACGATGGGGGTAAACCCGATGCCCCCGACCCCGCCCAGATTGCTGATCGTCATGGACGCGCCGCCCATCTCATCAGGCGCGATCTTGCGCGCCTGCGCCCGGCCTGCCAGATCGGAGATCTCGCGCGAGATTTCCCACAGCCCCTTGCGGTCGGCATCGCGGATCACCGGCACCATCAGCCCATGCGGCGTGTCCACGGCAATCCCGATATGAACATAGTCCTTCAGCACCAGCGACTTGCCATCGGCTGAGAGCGAGGCATTGAAGCGTGGAAATTCACGCAAGGTTCGCGCCAGCGCCATGACGTGAAACGCGAGCGCGGTCAGCCGGACGCCCTGCGCCGGTGCCTCGGCTTTCCATGCCTTGCGCAGCGCCTCTATCGCCGTCATGTCCGCGCGGTCATGATGCGTGACTTGCGGGATCAGTGTATTCGCCGCGCCGAGATTGCGCGCAGCCACCTGCGCGAAACGGCTCATCGGTTCTTGTGTGACCGACCCATAAGCGCCGTGATCCACGTCCCAATAGCTCGTGTCACCCGCAGGGGCAGCGCTGGTGGGTCTGGCCACGACCAGATCCTCTGGACCAAGCGTAGTCCGCCCCAATTCGCGGGCGCGGGCATCCAGATCGACGCCCTTTTCCAGTGCCTTGCGGCGCGTGGTCGGGCTTGCGATGACGTCTGACATGGATAGCCCCCTTACCAGCTTGCCGAGATATATTGCGTTTCCATGAACTCAAGCATCCCTTCATGCCCGCCTTCACGCCCCAGCCCCGATTGCTTGGTGCCGCCGAAGGGCGCGGCAGGATCGCTGACCAGCCCGCGATTAAGGCCGACCATCCCGTAATCGAGCCGTTCGCAGACCTGCAACCCGCGCTTGAAATCACCCGAAAAGACATAGGCCACCAGCCCGTATTCCGTGTCATTGGCACGGGCGATCACATCCTCGGTGTCGCTGAAGGTCTGCAATGCCGCCACCGGGCCGAAGATTTCATCGCGCACGCAATCGGCAGTTTCCGGCACGTTCGACAGTACTGTGGGCGGGTAGAAATACCCCTTCCCCTCTGGCACCACACCACCGCATTCGACCTTCGCCCCCTTGGCAACGGCATCGGCCACGAACTCCGCCACCTTGTCGCGGGTCGCGGCATTGACCAGCGGGCCGACATCCACGCTCGGGTCGGCGCCGTCGCCGACCTTCAAACCCGACATGGCAGCCGTCAGGCGGCGGGTAAATTCGGGCGCGACCGCCTCATGCACATAGATGCGGTTCGCAGCCGTGCAGGCCTCGCCCAGATTGCGCATCTTGGCCAGCATCGTGCCCTCGATCGCCACATCCATATCCGCATCGTCGAACACGATCACCGGCGCATTGCCGCCCAGTTCCATCGCGGGTTTAAGCACCTGATCGGCAGCACCCTTCAGAAGCGTCCGCCCCACCCCGGTCGAGCCAGTGAAGCTGACCACCCGCACGCGCGGATCGTGCAGCATGTGATCGACCAGCGCCCCCGTGCGTTTCGAGGGCAGCACATTCACCAGCCCCGCCGGCACGCCGGCTTCCTCCAGCAGCGGCATCAGCGCGAGCATCGTCAGCGGCGTCTCTGACGCGGGCTTGATGATAACCGCGCAGCCCGCCGCGAGCGCAGGCGCGATCTTGCGCGTGCCCATCGCCGCCGGGTAATTCCAGGGCGTGATCAGCACCGCCAGCCCCGCAGGCTTGTGCTGCACGATGATCCGCGCACCGGAACTCGGCGCATGGGTGATCAGCCCGTCGGCGCGCACCGCTTCCTCGGCAAACCAGCGGAAGAATTCGGCGGCATAGGTCGCCTCGCCCATGGCATCGGCGCGCGCCTTGCCGTTCTCCAGCGTGATCAGATGCGCGAACTCTTCCAGCCGCGCGGTCATCAATTCCCAGGCCTTGCGCAGCACTTCCGAGCGCTGGCGCGGCGTGCGCGCGGCCCACTCAGTCATCGCGGCTTCAGCGGCATCGAGCGCTGCATCGGCATCCGCGATTCCGGCCGAAGCGACCGAGGCCAGAACCTCCTCCGTCGCCGGATTGATCACGTCGAAGCGCTCGGCCGTCTTGTGCCATGCGCCGTTGATGAAAAGATCGGTATGTTCCATGAAAACCTCGACGGGTTAAAGCAGGTGGCGCAGCGGGTCTTCCATGCGCCCTGCAAATTCGGAAAGAAGGACAATCGCGCGCTCAGGCGGCATCTGCCCGGCGCTGAATTCCAGCACCAGCGACAACCCCGCGCCGCGTTGCATCACAGTCAGGACCGGCACCTGTTCCACGCCCATGCTGACCGCCTGCACGCGTGTCGTGCGCAGATCGCGCAGCACCAGATCCGGGGCGCTCTCGGTCTCGGTCACATCTGACAGCCTGCGCCCGGCAGGCACGCTGAAGACCCGCCGCGCCGGGATGCGCTCCACGGCAATGCAGCAGGGCGCCCCGAAACTGGCCCCGGCAAGCCCGGCCAGCAGCGCATCGGCATCTGCCAGCCCCGCTGTCTTTGCTGCCCAATCCGCGAAGGCTGCAAAATCGCTCGTGGCAATCCCGGCCTCCAGCCGCAACGATGCAACCGACGCGACGCCAGTGCTCGCAACAGGGCGTGCGCCAAGCGCCTTGAGCGTTTCCAGATCCCGCATATGATAGGGTTGCGGATGGCCCGCTGCGACCAACTGGCCCAGATCCAGCCCTTGCTCTAGCGCAACCCGGCGCAGCTTGGGCGAGGCGAGGATGCGCCCCCCGACCGGGGCCGCAGCCTTCGGCGCAGGCGCAGGCTGCGCCGCCTTGTCAGTGCGCGCCACAGGCTCTGGCGCGGGTTTTGGCGCAGGCGCAGATGCTTGCGCCCGCATCCCCTGCGCCACCGGGCTTTCGGGCTTCTCTGCCGAGATCACCGCCACAGCCTGCCCCACCGGCACTTCATCGCCCTTCCGCGCCAAGGTCGCGGCCAGCCAGCCGCGCGCCCCGGCAGGCACTTCCATCGTGGCCTTGTCGGTTTCGACCTCGAACAGCGGATCGTCGGGGCCGACCTGCGCGCCCAGTTCGACCAGCCAGCCGACCAGCACGCCGCTGTCCTGCGCCATGCCCAATTGCGGCATGGTGATCTCGCGCCCCTCGGGCAGCGCATCCGCAGCCTGCGGGGCGGGCGCCGCAGCAGGCGCGTCCTCCTCGGCACTCTCGGAAATGCGCGCAATAGCCTGCCCGACCGGCACATCCTCACCGGCCTGCGCTGTCACATGCGTCAGAAACCCGCTCGCCTGCGCCTCGACCTCCATCGTGGCCTTGTCGGTCTCGACCTCGAAGAGCGCATCGCCCTTGGCTACCTTGTCGCCCGGCGCTTTCAGCCAGGACACGATCTTGCCTGCGTCCTGTGCCATGCCAAGCTGCGGCATCGTCACGTCATGCGGCATGGATCAGCTCCCCAGCACACAATCGGCGCGCATTGGCGGCCACTTGCTCCGGCGTCGGCACCGTCAGATCCTCCAGCGCAGGCGAGAAGGGCACCGGCACATCCATCGCCCCCATCCGCAGCACCGGCGCGTCCAGATGATAGAAGGCCTTTTCATTCAGCCGCGAGGCAATCTCCGCCGTCACCCCGTAACTCTGATGGCCCTCGTCGATGACAATCGCGCGGCTGGTTTTCTTCACGCTCTCGATCAGTGTTTTCTCATCCAGAGGCACGATCGTGCGCGGGTCGATCACTTCAGCGCTGATCCCCTCGGCAGCCAGAATCTCCGCCGCCTTCTCCGCCACCTGCACCATCGACGATGTGCCGATCAGGGTAATATCGCGTCCCTCGCGCTTCACATTGGCCACGCCGAAGGGGATCAGATATTCCTCCTCCGGCACGGGCGCCTTGTCCTGATACATCAGCTTGTCTTCAAAGATCACCACCGGGTTGTTGTCGCGGATGGCGGTCTTCATCAGCCCCTTGGCCTCATAGGAAGAAGAGGGCATCGCGACCTTCAGCCCCGGTATATGCGCGACCAGCGCCTGCAACGACTGGCTGTGCTGCGCGGCAGACCGGCGAGTGGCCCCCATATTGGTGCGCAGCACCAGCGGCACGGTCAGCTTGCCGCCCGACATGTAATGCGTCTTGGCCGCCTGGTTGCAAAGCTGGTCCATGATCAGGAAGATGAAATCCCCGAACATCAGATCCACGATGGGCCGCGCCCCGGTCATCGCCGCCCCCACCGCCATGCCCATGAAACCCGGCTCGGAAATCGGCGTGTCGATCACGCGCTCGGTGCCGAATTCCTCGACCAGCCCCGAGAGCACCTTGAAGGGCGTGCCCGCCTCAGCCACATCCTCGCCCATCAGGAACACCGACGGGTCGCGCCGCATTTCCTCGGCGATGGCCTCATTCACGGCCTGCGATAACGTTATCTCGCGCATTCTGGGTCCTCCTCAGGCCGCGTAAACATGCATGTCGACTTCCGCCGCATCGGGATAGGCGGCGTCGAGCGCATAGGCGACGGCCTCTGCGGCATCCTTCTCGATCTCCGCGTTCAGCGCATCGAGGTCCGCTTCCGTCGCGATCCCCTCACGCACCAGATGCGCCCGGAAGCGGATGATCGGATCGCGGTTGTCTTTCCACTCCTTTTCCTCAGCCTTGGAGCGGTAATATTCGCGGTTGATATCGCCCACATGGTGGCCGTGATAGCGATACGTCATCAACTCGATGAAGAACGGCCCCTCGCCCTTGCGCGCCCGCGCGACCAGCTTGCGCGCCAGATCGTTGACCTCCAGCACATCCTGGCCATCCACCTGATGCGCTTCGATCCCGAAGGCTTCAGCGCGGGCGGTGATCGAACCTGCGGCGATTTCCTCGGTCTTCGTATATTCCGAATAGCCATTGTTCTCGCAGGCATAGATGACCGGCAGCTTCCAGAGCGCGGCCATGTTCATCACCTCATACAGCAGCCCCTGCGCAGTCGCGCCATCGCCGAAGAAGCACACGGTCACATCATCCGAGCCCTGCAACTTCGCGCGCAGCGCCGATCCGGTCGCAATGCCCATCGACCCGCCCACAATGGCATTGGCCCCAAGATTGCCGTGGCTCTGATCCGCAATATGCATCGACCCGCCCTTGCCCCGGCAATAGCCCTCGGCCTTGCCCAGCAACTCGCAGAACATCGCCTTGAACTCGGCCCCCTTGGCCACGCAATGCCCATGGCCCCGATGGGTCGAGGTGATCCGGTCCGCATCTGTCAGCGCCTCGCAGATCCCCACGGCGACCGCTTCCTCGCCGGAATACATATGCGTGAGGCCCGGCATCTTGGCCGACAGGTACAGCTGGTTCGCGTTGTCCTCAAAAGTACGGATGCGCACCATCTGGGTGTACATGCGCAGGTAATCTTCCGTGTTCGATTTGGCCTTGGCCATGATGGTTTCCTTTGCAGGGACGGTGCGTGCAAGCACGCACCCTACCGCGCGGTAGGGTGCGTGATTCACGCACCCTCAGTAACGGTTCGCAATCGGCAGTTCCTCGGCCGGGAACAGGCTGATCACCTCGCAGCCCGTCTCGGTCACGACCACCTCTTCCTCGATCCTCGCCGCCGAATAGCCATCCGCCGCCGGGCAATAGGTCTCAAGCGCAAAGACCATCCCTGTCTTGATCTCCATCGGATGATCGAGGCTGATCGCGCGGCTGATGATGGGTCGCTCATGCAGCGCCAGCCCCAGACCATGCCCGAATTGCAGACCGAAGGCCGATTGCTCATCGGGAAAGCCGAATTCCTCGGCCTTGGGCCAGACCTCGGCCACCTTGTCAGTGCTCACGCCGGGTTTGATCATCGCAATCGACGCATCGATCCATTCGCGCGCCTTCACATAGGCATCGTTCTGCGCAGGTGTCGCGCGGCCGATATTGAAGGTCCGGTAGTAGCATGTCCGATAGCCCTGATAGCTTTGCAGGATGTCGAAGAACGCCTGATCACCGGGGCGGAAATAGCGGTCGGTGAAATTATGCGGATGCGGGTTGCAGCGCTCGCCCGAAATGGCGTTGATCGCCTCCACATCATCCGAGCCCATCTCGTAGAGCATCTTGTTCGACAGCGCCACGATGTCATTCTCGCGGATGCCCGGCTTCAGGTTCTCGTAGATCATGTGATAGACGCCATCGACCATCGAGGCCGCCTGCGTCAGAAGCTGGATCTCGTCCCAGTTCTTGATCTCGCGCGCGGCCAGCATGATCTGCTGCCCATCGACGACATTCAGCCCCTCTTCCTTCAACGCATGGAACATCGCCGTTTCGGCGTAATCCACCCCCACCGGCATGTCCCCCATGCCCGCATCGCGGATCAGACCCGCGATTTCCTTCGCGTATTTCCGCATCAATCCGAATTCGGGCGGGATTGTCCCGCGCATCCCCACCACACCGGCGCGGCAATGATCCGGCACCAGCCAGTCCGAGAATTTCTTGTGATGCATCGCCGCAGAGCCGAAATCCCAGACATAGGGCGCATCATCGCCGGTCAGCAGGCAGAAGCGGCACATCTTGTCGCGCTCCCACTCGCCGATCTTGGTGGCACTGACATAGCGGATGTTGTTCACATCAAAAAGCAGCAGCGTGCCCGCATCCGAGGCCTGCAAGGCCTGCCGCGTGCGCGCCAGCCGGTAGCGGCGCAGCCGGTCATGGTCGATCCGGCGCTCGAAATCGACCGAGGTATGGCCCCAGGCGGGCAATCGCCCCTCCCAGCGCCAGTTGGGTTCCAGATCCTGCGGGCTCAGCAGGTTCGGCATCAAGGCTCGTGACATGAGAATACTCCGTAGGGTGCGTGCTTGCACGCACCGCTTGTGTGAGGATTGAAAAGGGGAAGAAGGCGCGGCGTTACTGGATGCACCAGCCGCCATCGATATGGATCATCTGACCCGTCATGTAGTCACTGTCGGAACTGCACAGGAAGGCGGCTGTGCCCTTCACATCCTCCGGATAGGAGACGCGCTTGATCTGCAACGCATCGCGCACGATGTCGTCATAAGCCTGACCCTCGCGGTCCTTGAAGCCGATCTCGACCAGATCCTTGTCAAGCTGTTCCCAGAGCGGTGTCACCACCACACCGGGCGCATAGCCGTTCACAGTGATCCCGTGTTCCGCCAGCCCCACTGCGCCGCAATGCGTCAGCGCCAGACAGCCGTATTTCGAGGTGCAATAGACCGTCACATCCACCAGCGGCTTGCGCGAGGCAATGGAACCCACATTGATCAGCTTGTAGGGATAGTCCTGCTTGCCCTGCGCGATCATCTGGCGCGCGGTTTCCTGCATGCCCAGCCACATCGCCTTGGTGTTGACGGTCATGATCATGTCCCAGTTGTCTTCATCAATATCCATGAAGAACCGGGGCTTGTTCAGGCCCGCGTTGAACAGGCCGACATTGATCATGCCGAAAGCCTCGACCGTCGCCGCGACGGCTGCGGCATTGTCCGCGCGCTGCGTGACATCCATACGCACAGCAACCGCGCGGCCATTGCCTCTGGCGTTGATCTTTTCGGCAAGCTCCTGTGCCGCATCCAGATCCAGATCGCCAAGGCACACATTGGCCCCCAGCGCCGCGAAATGCTCGGCATTGCAAGCTCCCATCCCGCGCGCGGCTCCGGTGATCAGAATATTCTTGCCTTTCAGGCGGGTGGTGTCCATGGCGTCCTCCTCAGCGCTATTGGTTATGTCAACGCGGCTTCTGCCCGTGACTGGGCGCGCCGCAGGGCATCGCGGGGGGATTGCACCCCGCGCAGCATGTCGTGAATTTCCTGACCGCAGATCTCGAAAATCTGGGTGATCTGCGGGATCGGCGGGCGGGGCCAGTATTGCAATTCATCACGCAGCGACATGGCATCCACGGCCTCGAAGATGGGCGAGATGGCGCGCACTTCGGGATCGGCCCCGACCGAGTAGCGCGGTGCCGTGCGGCTGCCATTCAGCACATAGAGCTTCTGTGCCTGCGGCGATGTGAAAGCGATCAGCGCTTCAGCCGCCGCCGCGCGCCGCTCGGGCGCGAGATTGGCAGGGATGCCCAGCACATAGCCGCCAACCGGCGCGAGCGGGCTTCCCTCGGGGCCCGCGGGATGAGGCAGATAGCCGGTATTTCCATTCGCCGGAGAATTCGGATCGCGCTCGAAATAGGGGGCGAGAAGCGTGTAGCCATAGGCCATCGCGATCTTGCCCGCCGCATAGGGGCGCACGCGCTCATACCAGGACATCGACAGGATGTCGGGTGGGGAATATTCCAGCAACTCCAGCAGATAGTCGCAGGCCGCGCGCGCAAGCGGCGTGTCGATGGTCGGAACGATGTCGCGGCGCTTGGCTGTGTCGGCGGCAAATCCACCCGCAATCGGGTCCAGATTGACGATAGGCTGGCCGAAATCGGCGCAGGTCATCAGAAACTGATGCCCGAGCGCCGTGCCGCGCGCCGCATTCCAGGCGATGCCGTAGCGCCCGCGCTGCGGATCATGGAAATGGCGCGCGGCCTCGATCAGACGGTCGGTCGTGTCGGGCGGCTCCAGCCCTTCCTCGGCAAAAAGATCCTTGCGATAGAACAGCAGCTCAGGCGTGGTCTGGCCGGGCACACCATAGGACCGCCCGCCCCAATGCGCCGCCATCCATCCGGCAGTGTGAAAATCGGGCGGGTCCAGCCGGTCTGTATCCAGACATTCATCCAGCGCCATCAACACACCTTTCTCGGCAAATTCACCGATCCAGGGCAGGTCGACCGCAATAATGTCGTATTTGCTGAAACGCCGCTCGGCGTTGCGCAACGCCTCGCTGCGCAACCGGTCAATCGAAAACGCGCGCTGGCTGATATTCGTGCCGATGATCTGCTCGAATTGCCGCTTGAGGTTTTCCATCACCATGAAGGTCGGATCGCCATGCACCAGAACCCGCAGCCCACCCGCGATCTGCAAGGGTTGTGGCAGGACTTGAGGCGGGGCAATGGACTGGCTGGCAGGCAGATAGGAAGCGCCGTAGTAATATTCGCGCTCGTTGATCGTGGCGCTGCTCATGGCCTCGGCCCCGAGACGAATGATCCGGTCCGAAAACTGACGCCAGTTCGCCATCAGCCGATCCGTCGGATGAAGCGAGAAGGATCTTCCCGAGCGGGTTCTCACCCGCTGTTCGACAAGCCCGCTCTCCAGAAGGCGCTGCAATTTTCGGCGCGCTGTCGCATAGGGCACGTCGGATGCGGAAATCAGCATCGTCGCCGTGACGACCTTCCCGCCCAGATGCGCACGCAGAAGCGCGAGGATCATGTTCAGATAGGGATTTGGCTCTGCGATTTCGAGCGCGGTGTCGAGTTCGGTCGTGACAGATTCGAGAAAAGCCAGCGCCGCAGGCAATGCCGACTGCTCGGCGAGGCCAGCATGTTGACTGCCTGCTGACACCCGAGAGAAATCTTCCTTTTGGACATTTCCCATACGCACTTTGCTTTTCTTTCCTTGATTGGCGGGTCTCGACCCGTTCCGGGGTTGCATTGCCATTGGCCTGCCTCCTGACGATGTTCAAAACTGACACCGGATCATACCTGCGAAATATCCATTCTGAACATCCAGATATCCGAAATGAACAAATATCCGGTATTGTCTCGGTGTCCGGGCGGCAAAGATATACGGGCTGAGACACATGCCGACGGGACGGATTTCTTCCCGGATGGCAGGGCCTACAGGTTAATCCAACGGGAGGACGACCATGACCAAGACAATGAAACTTCTGCTTGCCAGTTGCGGCACATTTGCGCTGGTGGGCGCGGCGGCAGCCGACACGGTGCGTATCGGGATCACGCAGAACAATGTCGGCATCGACAGCTATCAGACCACCTATGAACAGGCCTTCATCGCGGCTGCCGAGGCCAATCCCGATGTCGAGGTGATCGTTCTGGATGCAGGCGGCGACGTGGCCCGCCAGATCAGCCAGATGCAGGATCTGATCCAGCAGCGCGTGGATGCCATCATCATCTGGCCGACCGATGGTCAGGCGCTGGTGCCCGCCGTGCGCAATGCCCATCGCGAGGGGATCCCGGTCGTCGTGACCAATTCGAACATCGCCGAAGCCGGGATGGAGTTCATCGCCGCGTTTTCCGGGCCGAACAATATCCAGCAGGGCATCTATTCCGCCGAGATGATGTGTGATGCACTGGGCGGCGAAGGCCAGATTGTGCAGATCACCGGCATGCCAGGCTATACCACCGCAATTGAGCGCCAACGCGGCTTTGACGAGCGGCTGGCCGAACTCTGCCCTGGTGTCACGCAACTGGATATCCAGCCCGGCGACTGGAACCGCGAGCGCGCTCAGCGCACGATGGAAACACTTCTCACCCGTTTCGACCAGATCGATGGCGTCTATTCCGGCGATGACAATATGGGTGTCGGCGCGTTGAACGCGGCACTGGCCGCTGGCCGCGCCGAAGGTATGGTCTTTATTGGGGCGACCAATTTCGCGGTAGGTTACGATGCGATGGGGCGCGGCGAATACTGGGGATCGGTTTACCAGTCCCCGGTCGATGATGCCCGCGCGGCCCTGCAGACCGCATTGGATGTGCTGGCTGGCGAGGACGTGCCGAAGCTGAACTACTTCGACACGCCCAAGATCACGCAAGAGAACATGCACGAGTTCGACCGTCCGGTTTTCTGATCCGGCACAGCATCGGGGCGGGCAAGACCCGCCCCGGTTTTGATGATATGTTTGGCATATCGTCCTTCGCGCTGAGGAGAGCGCGGAAATTGACTTTCCGGGAGGAACCAGATGCTGATGACCCGCCTCAAGGCCGGGGGCCCTGCGATTGCCAAGCAGGGCATACTTGTCGCCTTTATCGTTTTCATGATCGCGTTTTCGCTGATGTCCGACAGGTTCCTCTCGGCTGACAACATCATGTCGGTCTTCCGGCAATCCGCGATCATCGGGGTCATGGCGATTGGCGCCACCATTGTCGTGATCGGGGGCAATCTGGACCTGTCAGTGGGCTCGATGCTCTCATTCGCAACCGTGCTGGTGGTCGATCTGCATGACAAGATCGGCCCGGAACTGGCGATCCCGGTGATGGTGCTGGCAACGCTCTGCCTTGGCGCGATCAACGGCTTTCTGATCGGCATCCTGCGGCTCAATTCCCTGATTGTCACGCTGGGCATGCTCTCGGCCATTCAGGGGCTTGTGCTGATCTATAGCGGCGGGCAGAATGTCGATATCGTCGACCAGCGCGGCACATGGTTCGCGATCTTCGGGCGCGGCGCGGTGTTCGGCATCGCTACGCCCATCATCATCTTCGGCACGCTGGCGCTTATCTTCCATATCATCATGACCACCATGCCCTTCGGGCGGCGCGTCCATGCGGTTGGCGGCAATCCCACAGCCTCGGTCTTTTCCGGCATTCCCCGCTCGCGCGTCGTGTTCATGACCTACCTGATCTCCGCGCTCTGCGTCGCCATTGCCGCAATCATCCTTGGCAGTCGGGTCATGGGCTCGCAAAACAATGTGGGCCAGGGCTATGAGCTTCAGGTGCTGGCAGCGGTCATCCTCGGCGGCACCTCGCTTCTGGGCGGTTCGGGCAGCATCCTGCGCACCGTTCTGGGCGTGCTGATGCTGGCCTTCATCCAGAACGGCCTGATCCTGATGGGCCAGCCCTATTACACGCAATGGCTGGTGACATGGGTCGTGATCATCGTCGCAGTCTGGCTGGACGTGGCCGCCAAGCGTGGCCGCCTGTTCTCGCCCATAGCATGAGGTCCGCAATGGCATATTTCTATCAGAACCCCGCCCTGCGCTGGCTGATGCGCAACCCGATCTGGGGCTTCGTGCTGATCGTGTTCATCTTCTTCAGCCTGGCCTCGGACCATTTCTTCGATGCCCGCAATTTCCAGAACATCCTTGTCCAGACCTCGACCATCGGGCTGATCGCTCTCGGCATGACGCTGGTCATGATCAACGGCAATATCGACCTCTCGGTGGGGGCGACGCTCGCTCTGGCCGCAGCCTTCGCCGTCGATGTGCAAAGTTGGGCCATGTTCACCACATGGGGCAACTGGCAGATTCTGCCTGCGGTCTGCCTGGCGCTCTTGGTGGGCATCGCAATGGGCGCGATCAACGGCTTCATCGTCTGGAAAACCGGCGTCGATGCCTTCATCGTCACGCTGGGCGCGATGCTGGGCATCCGCGGGCTGGTCTTTGTCTATACCGGCGAGCAATCCTTCTACGCGATGAATTTCGCCTATTCGGATTTCAGCGCATTGTCCGTAGGCCCTCTGCCCGTTCTTGCCGTGATCTTCCTGCTCTGCGTGCTGGCCGTCCATTGGCTTCTGTCGCGCACCGTGCATGGGCGTAACACCTATGCCGTGGGTGGCAATCGCGAGGCGGCGGTCAATGCCGGCATCCGCGTCGGCCCGCATATGATGATCAATTTCATGATCATCGGATTTCTGGCCGCGCTCTCAGGCGTGCTGCTCTCCACCCAGATGGGGGCCGCCACGCCTAATCTGGGGCGCGACTATGAACTCTGGGTGATCACCGCAGTCGTCCTCGGCGGCACAAAGCTCACGGGCGGCAAGGGCGATATCATCGGCACGCTGGGTGGCGTTCTGGCCATCGGCATCCTGCGCAATGGCATGAACCTGATGCAGGTGCCCGCATTCTATGTCTATGTCATCCTTGGCAGCATCCTGATCGCTGTCCTCTTCCTCGACAAACGCTTCAACGCCTCGACTGACGGAGGGCTGCGCCTATGAATGACCCACGCGAACCCGCGCTGCGCCTGCAAGGCATCGTCAAGACCTTTCCCGGTGTGCGCGCCCTTGATGGTGTGGATTTCGAGGTCATGCCGGGCGAAGTCCATGCGCTGCTGGGCGAAAACGGAGCCGGGAAATCCACGCTGATGAAAGTGCTTGCCGGCATGTATCAGCCTGATGAAGGCCAGATCATCATTGCAGGCCAGCCCGTGCGCATGACCACACCGATCGAGGCCAAGGCGCAGGGCGTCGTCCTGATCCATCAGGAGCTGAGTCTTGTTCCGGAAATGTCGGCTGCCGAAAATATCTATCTGGGGGAATTGCCGCGCAGATCACTGGGTCGGGTGGACTGGAAAACGCTCGAAGAGCGCTCGAACGCGATCCTGACACGGCTGAAATGCAAGTTCCGCGCCGAAGTGACTGTCGCGCATCTGTCCATTGCCAATCAGCAAATGGTCGAAATCGCCCGCGCACTCACGGTCGATGCGCGGGTGGTGGTGTTCGATGAACCCACCGCCTCGCTGACCGATGCCGAAAAGGTGGTGCTCTTCGACATCATCAATGATCTCAAGGCGCAGGGCGTCGGGATCGTCTATATCTCGCACCGCATGGACGAGATCTTTACCCTCTCGGACCGGATTACCGTTTTGCGCGATGGCGCCTATCGCGGAACCCTGACCACGGCAGAAACGAACGAGGACGAAGTGACCCGACTGATGATCGGGCGCAGTCTGGATCTGTCGCGCAACGAGGCCCCGCGCGACTTCGGCAAGACCATGCTCGAAGTGCAGAAACTGACCTGTCCCGGCCTGTTCGAGGATGTCAGCTTCTCCGTGCGGGCCGGAGAGGTCGTGGGCTTTTACGGACTTGTCGGTGCGGGCAGGACCGAGATCGCCGAAACCCTCTTCGGGTTGCGCGTGCCGGACTCTGGGGAAATCCGTATCGATGGGGAACCCGTCGCGATTTCATCCCCACGCGACGCCATCGCGCATGGCATCTCGCTGGTGCCCGAAAACCGCAAGGAACAGGGGCTCGTGCTGCAGATGACCTGCCGGGACAACATGACCCTGCCACAGGTGCAGAACCTGACAACCGGTCCCTTCGTGTCACAAAGCGCAGAGCTTGCGATTTTCGATCAGTATCGGGACAAGCTGGCCATCAAGACGCCGAGCTGGCGCCAATCCGCAGGGGTTCTGTCGGGCGGCAATCAGCAGAAGATCGTCATCGGCAAATGGCTGTCCATGCAGCCGCGCGTCCTGATCGTGGATGAGCCCACGCGCGGGATTGATGTCGGCTCGAAATCCGAGATTCATCAACTGTTGCGGGATCTGGCGGCGCAGGGTTACGCGGTCATCGTCATCAGCTCGGAAATGCCCGAGGTCTTGCGCGTCTCTGACCGGATCGTGGCCATGTATCACGGGCGGATCATGCGCGAATTCACGATAGACGAAGTGACCGAGGATTCGCTGGTGCAGGCCATTTCCGGCATCAAGACCACCGAAGCGGCCTGATCCGGGTCGCGCACGGACGCAGGCACGCGCGGGTCAGAGTTTCGCGTCGTCCTCTTCAGGTTTGGTGAGTTGCCGCACTGCATAATCGGCAGCATCATCAAAGGGTTTGAGCACCACGCTTGCGCCCTGTTGCAGCAATTCCTCGGCTTCGATGGCCTTTTGCACCGACAGGAAAACGCGCCCACGATAGTTGGCCGAATGAAGCCCGTGCAGCAATGCAAGCTGCGGGTCGGATTCGGTCAGCGCGCCCCGGTCACGCGGCACCGCAGAGACGACAGCCTGCACGCCTGCAAGGTCGAGATGCGCCACGAATTCAGGGTCAGTGGCATCTCCATAGATGGCATCCATGCCCATGCGCCGCCAATTCGCCAGCGCTTCCGGGTCGAAGTCAATGCCAAGGACGCGATGACCTTTTTCCTGAAGCCGCGCACCGATGCGGCAGCCGTAGCGGCCCAGACCGAAAATGAGAAAGTCATGCCCGCGCGCCGCGGTTGCGCCTTCGGTATCTTCGGTTTCGCGATGGGCATAGCGCCGCTCGAACAGCCCCAGCCAGGGCTCGAAAATCTCGAAAAGCTTGTGCGACCAGGTAATCATATAAACCGAAAGCGCAATCGTCACCAGACCGACCAGCGTGACCAGCCCCATGGCTTCGCCGCCGACATGGCCGATGGTTATGCCCATCGCCATGAAAATCAGCGAAAACTCTGAAATCTGCGCAACGGTCAACCCGGCCAGAAAGCCGGTGCGCTTGCGGTAGCCCATATATCCCATGATCGCCAGAACGATCAGCGGGTTGCCGATCAGCACGAACAGGGACAGCACGATCGCAGGCCCGATCTGATCGCCCAGTGTGGAAAGTTGCAGCGCCGCACCCAGATTGATGAAGAAAAACAAGAGCAGGAAATCGCGCAAGCTGGCCAGACGCGAACTGATCGCCTCGCGAAACTCGGTCGAGGCCAGCGACACCCCGGCCAGCAGTCCGCCCAATTCCTTGCCAAAGCCCAGAAAATCGCCAAGCGCCGCGAGTGACGCGGCCCAACCGACTGCGAAAATCACCATCAATTCGGGCGAACGCGCAATGCGCGCCAAGAGCGGATCAGCCACATAGCGGATGAACAGCACCACCGAGCCCACCATCGCCGCCCCGCCGATAAAGACCTGCGCGACCTCCCAGACACCGCCCGTTTCCTCGCCCAGCCCCACGCCGATGGCCGAAAGCGTGACCATGGCCAGCACCACGAAAATATCCTGCACAATCAGGAAGCCCAGCGCGATCTTGCCATGCAGCGCGCCGATTTCCTGCTTGTCAGACAGAAGTTTGACGATGATGATTGTAGAAGAGAAGGTCAGCGCAATCGAGATATAGAGCGATGTGACCGCATCCAGCCCAAGAGCAAGGCAGATCAGGAAGCCGAAGAACGCGGTGAATGTGACCTGACCAAGCCCGGTTGCGACAGCAACCCTGCCAAGATTGCGCACAAGGCTCACATCCAGCTTCAGACCGACCAGAAACAGCAGCACCGCAATCGAAATCTGGCTGAGTGTCTCGATGAAATCCACAGAAGAGACCAGACCCAGCGCATCCGGTCCCGCTAGAACCCCCACCGCGATGAAGGCCACGACCAATGGCTGACGCAGCAAAAGACCCACAAAGCCGACCCCCGCCGCCAAAAGCACCAGAAGCGCGATCTCGTAGAAAATCGAAGCGAAATTTGCGTCCAAGCCTGTCTCCTTCAGCGCGCGGGTCCTGCCCTGTGATAAGCCCTCCGGACGCGCATGGCCAGAGCGACGCAGGCAGCAAGGCCGAGATCATTACCTGCCGCCAGACAGAGACAGCGGCACTTCGCCCGGTGCTCAGCAGGTTTGCCACGCGAAAAGGAGAGCCATGGCTACGGCAACGAGCATCCGCCCTGCCCCTCAAGCTTGGGGAGTCATCCTGCGCTGAATGCCGCATCGGACAATTCGAGCCACAGTCGCGCCAGTGCCGCCTCAGGCGTCTCGGTCCCGCCATTTTCCACCCCGGCCCGCCAAAGCGCCGCGCCCGCAGCATAGGCACCGGGCATCAGACCACCCCTCTCGCATTGGCTTACCGCACGGATACGACACCCCCGCGATACGGCATGTGCCAGAACCTCCGCCATGGCCGGATCGGACATGATCGTGCCTGCACCGAAAACACGCAGCACGGCACCGTCCAGTTCGGCCAGCGCCGCCGCGATGGCCGCGGCAGGCATTCCGGGCGACAGGGTCAGGATCGCCAGCCGAACCTGTGCGAAGCGGCGCAGGCGAAACTGGTCAGGCAAGGCGGCTTGCGGTATCGACCGAAACGCATCCATAGCTTGTGAATCGTGTTTCACCAGCCCGGCGGCTGGCAGCAACTGCCCCGCAAAGGCCAGCCAGACGCCGGGCGTGGCCTGCTGAACTGCACGCAACGCCAGCGCCAGATTGTCCTCGGCATCACCGCCCGTGTTCAAGGGCTGCATCGCACCGCACAGAATGACCGGAAGGTGTATCCCCGCAAGCGCCTGTGCCAGAGCCGCGCCGGTAAAGGACATCGTGTCGGTGCCATGCGTGATCACAACCCCGGCCCCCTGAAACCCGGTGATCCGGTCGATAATCCGGTTCCAATGGGCAGGGCCCATTTCTGCGCTGTCCACAAGCGGATCGAAAGCCTCTACCAAGATCGCGGCACCCTCGCCCGCGATGCGCATCAAGGCCTGCTCCAGCAACCCATCAGAGGGGGTCAGGCCGTCGGGGCCAGCCACCATGCCAATCGTGCCGCCGCTATGCAAAATCAGGATTTCGCGCATATCCCCCCCCCCGGTCAGCGACCGGGCCACCGGTTCGGTCACATCGGTCAGGGTCTTGCCAGTTTCGATCTGCGCAATCAACCGGTCTTTGCCAGCGGCAACAACCGTTGGTGCATTACCCCTGTCTCGCAGTCGTGAAACCTGCGACCAGACTGCGCAGGCGCCTTGACATCAGCCTTGGTCCGGAAAGCGGGCAACGTGGTCGCGGGCGACCGACATGGATTTCAGGATCGCATGGATTGGCTCGCCCGGCTGCAAGCCCATCTGTTCAGCCGCACGGCGCGTGATGCGGGCCAGGATTTCGTCCTCTCCGATGGTGATATGGACTGTGACGGCTGGTCCTTTGCCTTCGACGATCTGCGCGATCCTGCCCGCAATGATATTCTGCGCCGATAACCCTTCTGGCCGCAGCTTTGAGAGGATGACCTCATGCGCAATGATGCGCACCCGCAGCCTTGTGCCGGGCGGGCTTGCGACTCCGGGCAGAAACAACGCCCCGGTCGCCACATCAAGCCGGGTCAGGCCGGTGGGAAGATGCTCTGCCACGACGGCGGGCAGCATGGCGGCAACTTCGCGGATGCCCAGGGCGCGCAACGCTTCCCTATCGGCCATGACGTCAGCCGTCAGGCCCTCGTGCACGATATGCCCTTTTTCCATCACCGCCATGCGATCTGCCAGCAACTGCGCCTCGTTCATGTCATGCGTGACCAGAATCACCGGCATGGCCAGATGACGGCGCAGCCCGATAATCTCGCCATAGAGCTTTTCGCGGGTCGCGCGGTCGACCGCTGAAAACGGCTCGTCGAGAAGCAGCGCTTGCGGACGGCGCGCAAGGGCGCGTGCCACAGCCACACGTTGCTGCTGCCCACCTGAAAGCTGCGCGGGTTTGCGATCCGCCAGACCGTGCAGATTGACCAGATCAAGGATGCGCTCCGCCTCGATCCGGTCTGGCCTGTCCATCGCCGCCAGGACGTTCTGCGCGGCGGTCATGTGTGGGAACAGAGCATAGTTCTGAAATACCATTCCGACCCTTCGGCGATGCGTGGGCAGATCGAGCCGCGCGACCGTATCCAGCCAGATCTTCCCGGCCACCGAAATGCGCGCTGTCTCCGGACGCCACAACCCGGCAATGCTGCGCAACAACGTGGTCTTGCCCGAACCGGAATGGCCGACCAGCGCCAGCAACTCGCCCGGTTCAACCCGGAATGCCACATCCAGCGGGATCGGCGCGCGCGCCCGTGCCATCACCTCCAGCGCCATCAGGACAACCTCCGGCCCACGCGGGCAGACAGCCAGAAGGTGACGGCGATGGTGAACAGGCTGATTGCGACAAGGGTCGCCGACATAATTGCAGCCCCGTGATCGTCAAAGCTCTGAACACGGTCGTAGATTGCAATCGCAATCGTCTTGGTCTCGCCCGGGATCGACCCGCCCACCATCAGCACGATGCCGAATTCCCCCAGAGTATGCGCAAAGGTCAGAACCATCGCGGTCATCAATCCCGGCCAGGCCAGCGGCAACTCGACCTTCCAGAGCGCGGCCAGCGGCGACATCCCGCAGCACCGCGCGGCTTCGCGCACTTCAGGCGCAATCGCTTCAAACCCCCGCTGGGCAGGCTGGATCGCAAAGGGCAGGTTGAAGATCACGCTTGCGACCACCAACCCCTCGAAACTGAACACAAGCTGGCTGCCAAAGACGGATTGCCACCACTGGCCAATCGGCGAGCTCCGCCCGAACGCCACCAGCAGGTAGAAGCCGAAGACCGTGGGCGGCAAGACCAGCGGCAGCATCACCAGCGCCTCGACCAACGCCTTGCCGCGGAACTGGCGGAAGGCCAGGGTCCGGCCCAGCAGGATCGACACTGGCAGCAGGATCGCCACGGTCCAGGCGGCAAGCCGCAGCGAGAGTTCCAGCGCGGTCCAGTCCATGCCTCACTCCTCCGGCAAGACGAAGCCGTAGCGTTCCATGATCTCCCGCGCGGCGGGCGCCATCATATAAGCGTAAAAGGCTTCCGCGACCGGACCTGCAGTGTTCAGAAGCGCCATGCGCTGGCGCAGCGGCTCGTGCCAGTCCTCGGGGATCAACGCATAGCTGCCCTGAGAGGCAACTTGCGGCGCCAGCGCCAGCGAATAGGCAATGATACCGCCCTCGGCATTGCCCGAGAGCGCGAATTGTGCAGCCTGGCTGACATTCTCACCCAGCACCATGAAGGGTTGCAGATCATCCCAGATGCCCTTGAGCATCAACGCTTCACGCGCGCGCATCCCATAGGGCGCGTGCTCCGGGTTGGCGATGGCAAAGCGGGTGATCTGTCCCGAGGCCAGCATCCGGGCCAGATTTTCCAACTCAGGATCCGGCGTCAGGGCCGATTCATGGGGCACCATGACCACGATCCGCCCGAGCGCATAAAGATCGCCCGCATCTCGGGTCAGCCCCTCGGAATGCAGATCGGTGATGAACTGCTCGTCTGCAGCCATGAAGATCTGGAACGGCGCACCCTGGCGTATCTGCCGGGCGAAATTGCCGGTCGAACCGACCGACAGCCGCACAGCCATGCCTGTTTCGGCCTTGAATGCGGCGACAATCTCCTCAACCGCGAATTGCAGGTCTGACGCCGCCGCCACGACCGGGACATCGCCCTGCGCCCATGCCGGACCCAAGGCAAGACCAAAGGCCAGCGCGGCAGCAAGAATAGGCCGGCGCTCGAAATACATTGGCATCTTCCTGTTGATATGTTTTCAAAAACATATCGTCAGAAGAGCGCCTTTCGGTCAACCGTTATTTTCCTTCGGGAATATCCCGAAGCAGCGCCTGCATCGCCGAAATCCGGGCCGCACCTGCAGTATGTGCATCACTCTCGAAGGCACGATAGAGATCCAGAACTTCGCGCCCGAGATCCGTAAGAACCGCCCCACCGCCACCCGGTCCGCCGCGCGTGCTGTCAACAAGGGGGGCCTTGAACATGGCATTCAGCGTGCCGATCAATTGCCAGGCGCGCTTGTAGCTCATGCCCATGGCACGCCCTGCTGCAGCAATAGACCCACAGTGATCAATCCGCTCAAGCAGCTCGGCCTTGCCGGGACCGATCATCTCTTCATCTGCGAAGATGATGCGAATACGCAGCCGTGGGCGATAGGTTTCCTTTTCCATATCGCCACATTCTGCCCAAGATTCCTGATTTGCAAGTGGGTCGTGAAGCGCGGCCACTATCCCAGATCTGCAGGCAGGCTCAGCCCGAGTTTGTCCGCAAGACCATGCACGGCCCGCGCCTGTGTCCAATCTGCCCCACGCGCCGCGAACAGCGTCGCCTGCGAGCAATGCACCGGCGCATCACGCAGGATTTTCAGGTGGTTCGCGCGCAGCGTCTCACCGGTCGAGGTGATATCGGCCACCGCCTCGGCGGTCAGGTTGCGGATCGTGCCTTCGGTCGCGCCCTGGCTGTCCACAAGCTGATAATCCGCCACCCCATGCGCGCGCAGATAGTCGCGCACCAGCCGGTGATATTTGGTCGCAATGCGCAGCCGGAAGCCGTGCTCAGTGCGGAACGCCGCCGCCACCGCGTCCAGATCATCGAGGGTTTCGACGTCAACCCAGGATTTCGGCACGGCGATGATCAGATCGGCATGGCCGAACCCCATCGGCGCCAGTTCCCAGACCTGCGCCTGCCAATCGGCCAGTGTCTCGCGCACCAGATCGGACCCGGTGACCCCAAGATGGATACGCCCTGCTGCCAGTTCGCGCGGGATTTCACTGGCCGAGAGCAGCACCAGTTCGACGCCTGAAACCCCGTCCACAGCGCCCGCATATTCGCGCGCCTCGCCTGTCCGCGCCATCTGCACGCCGCGCGCCGCGAACCACTCGAAGGTCTTTTCCATAAGCCGCCCCTTGGACGGCACGCCGAGTTTCAGGCTCATGCCAGCGCCTCCAGCAATTCGGGGCGGATCACGCCGCCCACGGCCGGGATCGCCTGCCCCTGCCCCAGCACGGCGGTCAGCGCATCGTAGCGCCCGCCCGTGGCCACGGGCGGAAGATCGTCGCGCGCGGGCAGGAAGCCGAACACGAACCCGTCGTAATATTCCATCGTGGTGCGCCCGAAACTGGCCTCGAACGGCAAGGTGGCAGGGTCAATCCCGGCACTTGCGAGCGCGTCAAGCCGCGCTTCCAGCCGGTCCAGCGCCGGGGCGAGCGCGTCCCAGCCCATCGCGCGCATCTGTGCAAGCGCGTCCGAGGCCGGGGATTTCAGCGCCAGCAACCCCTCCAGCGCCGCGACTTCCGCCTGCGGAATCGGCGGGGTTTCAGCATCTGCAATCAGACGCTCCACCCGCGCGGCGATTTCGGCTTCCGAGCGCAGGCCGACCAATTGCCCGGCCTCTGCAATCTGCGCCGCGACAGGCGTTGCGCGCAGCCGCGCGATAAGATCCGCCCGCGCCTCGGCCAATGGCCCCTTCCCGCCCATGCGTTCCAGAAGCGCGCGAAACCGCTTCGGGTGCCAGATATGGCGCAAAAGTGCTGTTTTGCGCAGGTCACTGGTCGAAAGCCCCGCGACCGCCGCTTTCAGGATGCCAATGTCACCTGTGACCGGGCGCAGGGCGTAAGGCGCAAGCAACCGCGCAAAGAGCGCGAACACTTCCGCATCCGCGCGCGCCGGATCATCGCGCGCGAAAATCTCATAACCCACCTGCAGATATTCCCGCGCCCGCCCGCCGGTCTGCTTGCGAAACACCGGGCCCGCATAGCAATAGCGCGCGGGTTCCGCACCGATCCGCATATGCGCCTGCACCACGGGCACCGTGAAATCCGGGCGCAGCATCATCTCGCCCAGATCCGGGTCATGGGTGACATAGGCGCGGGCGCGGATATCCTCGCCATAGAGATCAAGCAGCGTCTCTGCCGGTTGCAGGATATCGGCTGCGACCGGCACAGCGCCCGCGCTTTGCATTTCCGCCAGAAGTGTTGCGGCCAGCGCGTCCGCCCCTGTCATCCGTGCCGCCCCATGATCTCGCGCACGGTCGTCACCAGATCGGCGCGCGGCACTTCCACCTGCGCGGGCTGGGATTTCCATTCTTCCAGCGTCGCCTCTTGCGCCAGTTTCGCGCCAAGGATCAGGTCTTTGACCTGCACCACTTCGCGCGCGGCCTCATCCTCGCCTTGGATGATCGCCACCGGGCTTTGGCGTTTGTCCGCATATTTGAGCTGGTTGCCGAAATTCTTCGGGTTGCCCAGATACATCTCGGCGCGGATGCCAGCGGCGCGCAACTCGCCCACCATGCGCATGTAATCGGCCATGCGCGTGCGATCCATCACGGTCACCACCACCGGACCCTGCGCAGAGTTGTCCAGCCGCCCCTTGGCGGCAAGGGCGGCCAGCAGCCGGTCCACCCCGATGCTGACACCGGTCGCGGGCACGGCCTGGCCCGTGAAGCGCTTGACCAGATCATCATAGCGCCCGCCGCCTGCCACGCTGCCAAACTGGCGCGGGCGGCCTTTTTCGTCCTTGATCTCGAAGGTCAGTTCGGCCTCATAGACCGGGCCGGTGTAGTAGCCGAGACCGCGGACAACAGACGGGTCGATGATGATCCGGTCGGGGCCGTAGTCTTGGGCATGAAGCAAGTTTGCAATTTCAGCGAGTTCCTTAACTCCCTCTGCACCAATTTCTGACTGGCCAGAGATGTCCATAAGGACGCTTAGAACTTGCCTGTTCCAGATTTTGCTTGTTACTTCATCGCGCCATCCAGCATCGACGTGCTTGTTGCTATCGTATGCCGCAACGCGTAGTTGACTTCCCGTTTCTTCAGGGACTGATCGGCTAAGCCTAACAAGTTGCTTTTGTGCGGTTTCATTTACTTGCACGAAACTCATTATAATGCTGGCCTGCGCGTCGCCTAACCCCGCCCCCTTCGTGAAATCCCCGCTCTCATCCTTGCGCCCCTCGCCCAGCAGCGCACGCACGCCCTCAACCCCAAGCCGATCCAGCTTGTCAATCGCGCGCAGCACGATCCCGCGCTCGGCCTCGAACTTCGACGGATCGCTAGGGTCCAAAATCCCCGCAACCTCCATCACCCCGTTCAGCACCTTGCGGTTGTTCACCCGGATCACATAATCCCCGCGCGGGATGCCCACTTCCTCCAACGCATCCGCCAGCATCGCACAGATCTCGGCATCTGCCGCGACCGAGGCCGCGCCCACCGTATCCGCATCGCATTGATAGAACTGCCGGAACCGCCCCGGACCGGGCTTTTCATTGCGCCAGACCGGCCCCATCGCATAGCGCCGGTAAGGCGTCGGCAGATCGTTGCGATACTGCGCTGCCACGCGGGCCAAGGGCGCGGTCAGATCATAGCGCAGCGCCAGCCAGTCGCCGTCTTCCTCCCAGGCGAAGACGCCTTCATTCGGGCGGTCCACATCGGGCAGGAACTTCCCCAGCGCCTCGACGGTCTCGACGCCCGAGGTTTCCAGCGCATCGAACCCGTAGCGGTGATAGACGCCCGCGATCTTGTCCAGCATGGCCTTGCGCGCGGTCACTTCCGCGCCGAAATAGTCGCGAAACCCCTTGGGCGTCTCTGCCTTGGGGCGTC
>JAFIEM010000014.1 GCA_020832555.1 Natronohydrobacter sp.
GGTCATAGGCGACGACGGGGATACCTTCGTCAGCGGCGGCCTGCACAGCCGGGCCAATGGCGGCTGAGTCATGTGCAAGAACGATCAGCGCATCAACACCCTGTGCGATCAGGCTTTCAATGTCGGAAAGCTGCTTGGAAGATGATGATTGTGCGTCAGTCGACACATAGGTCGCGCCTATGGGTTCAAGTGCAGCCAATATGCCCGCTTCATCGGTCGTCCAGCGCTCTTCCTGGAAGTTCGACCAGCTGACACCAATGGTGAGCGAATCTGCCCAGGCTGCCGAGCTGAAGCCAATCGTCGCGGCGATTGCCGCGCTCAGAATTCTGTTCATGTGTTCCTCCCTGAACGTAATCGGACCGACTCTCTGGTGGTCAGATGCGCAGATCATCGCATATATTTTTCGGCAGTCAAATTAAATTTTAGGGTTATCCGCGAAAATCTGACCATTTCGCAGCCGCAGCATTGGAATTTTCTGGACATATTGGAGGTTTCGCGGCTTTATTAGTTTGGCAGGCGAATTTAATCTTGGGAGGAGGCCAGGGTGACAGCGCTGGATACCTATCGTGCCGGGCAGGGGGCGGATCGTGCTCTGTCGGGTTGCGGACCGCTGTTGCGGGACGTGGCGCATATGCCGGCGGCATTGCAGCGCCCGCTGCGTCAGACACTTTTCGAATATGTGCGCGCACAGGGCAGCACCACGCGGGCCGAGATGGGGCGCGCGCTTGGGGTCAGCGCGGCCTCGGTCAGTGCGGCGACGGGTGAATTGATCAGCGAGGGGTTTCTGCGCGAGACCGCAGAGGCCGAGAGCGCAGAGGCTGATGCGCCGCGCAGCGGGCGGGGGCGTCCGCCGGTCAGCCTGCAGGTTGCGGCAGATGCCTGTCATGTGATCGGCATGAAGCTGGGGGATTTGCGGCACACTGCCGTTCTGAGCGATTTCGCCGGTCAGCGTCTGGCCGAACTGAGCCTGCCTACGCGCCCGCATCGCAAAAGTGCGGCTGTGCTGATCGCTGAAGCGCTGGCGCTGGTCGATCAGTTGCTGGCGAAGCAAGGAATGGCGCGCAGTGATATCAGTTGCATCGGCGTGGGTATGGCGGGGATGGTGGATTATACCACCGGCAATGTGCCCTGGTCGCCGATGCTGGATGCGCCGGGAACCTCGCTACGGGCGCAATTCGAGGCCGCACTGGGGATCCCGGCCTATCTGGACAATGACGCCAATCTGCTGACGCTGGCCGAATTGTGGTTCGGCGGCGGGCGCGGCAAGTCGGATTTTGCCGTGGTCACAATCGAGCATGGTGTGGGCATGGGGCTGGTGCTGTTCAATCAGCTTTACCGGGGTGCGCGGGGTATGGGGATGGAACTGGGCCATACCAAGGTTCAGCTGGATGGCGCGCTCTGCCGCTGTGGCAAGCGGGGCTGTCTGGAAGCCTATGTCGCGGATTACGCGCTGGCGCGCGAAGCGGCCACGGCGCTGGACCAGCATGCCAGTTTTTCGGAAAGCCCGCTGGCGTTGCTGGAAGAGCTGTTTGCAGAGGCGCGGCGCGGCAATGAGGCGGCGCTGTCGATCTTTCGCCGGGCGGGGCGGTATCTGGCGCTTGGTCTGTCCAATGTGGCGCAGATGTTCGACCCCGAGGTGATCATCCTTTCGGGCGGGCGGATGCAGTATGATTATCTCTATGCGCGCGAGGTGCTGGCCGAGATGCAGGCCATGACACTGACCGGGGCGCGTGTGCCCGCGCGGGTGGAAATCCACGCCTGGGGGGATCTGGTCTGGGCGCAGGGGGCGGTGGCTCTGGCGCTGGGGCAGGTGACGGAAGAACGTCTGGGCGTCGGTGCCCTGCGCAGCGGGGCCGCGTGACGAAGGCGCAATCGCGCGTGAAGGAAGGGTCGGCCAGCAAAAAAGTCGCACAGCAGAAAATCTGCGTCCTGCACGACAATGTTAAGGGATGCGTAAGGTTAATGCATCAGGATTGAGGGCAGCGCGGGAAGAAGTCCTGCGCAGGTCCGCCCTAGAAGGGGCGGGTCAGGTCGCTGTAGGGGACATGCCTATGCCTGCACCGAAATCCATTCTTGTCACCGGGGCAGGGCTGAGCGGGGCGGTGGTGGCGCGCGGGCTGGCAGAAGCCGGGCACCGCGTGACCGTTATTGACGAGCGCGATCATGTGGCGGGGAATTGCCACACGGCGCGCGACCCGGAAACCGGGGTGATGCTGCATCACTATGGGCCGCATATCTTTCACACGGATGATGTGCAGGTCTGGGACTACGTGACCCGTTTTGCGGTGATGATGCCCTATCGCCATCAGGTGAAAGCGCAGGTCGCAGGACAGGTCTATGCGCTGCCGATCAATCTGCATACGATCAACCAGTTTTTCGGCAGGTCGCTTCGGCCTGCGGAAGCGCGCGATTTCATCGCGGGGCAGAGTGCGGGCGGGGAGCCGGTTTCCTTCGAGGATCAGGGTTTGCGGTTTGTCGGCCGCGCGCTTTATGAGGCGTTCTTTCAAGGCTATACCCGCAAGCAATGGGGGGTGGAGCCAGCGCGCCTGCCTGCGTCGATCCTGAAACGGTTGCCGCTGCGCTTTACCTATGACGACAATTATTTTGCGCATCGGTTTCAGGGTATCCCGCGCGAGGGTTATACGGCGATGGTTGCGGCGATCCTTGCGCATCCGGGGATAGGTCTGCGGCTGAACACGGCGGCGGAAAGCTTCGCGGGCCAATTCGATCATCAGGTCTATACCGGGCCGCTGGACCGGTATTTCGGGCACAGGTTCGGACGGCTGGGCTATCGCACCCTGCGCTTTGAGCATGAACGGGTGGCGGCCCCCTATCAGGGGACCGCGGTGATGAATTACTGCGATGAAAGCGTGCCGTTTACGCGGATCACCGAGCATATGTATTTCGCACCCTGGGAGGTGGAGCGCTTCACGCGGTCGGTAATCACACGCGAATACAGTGCGCAGGCCGGGCCGGGCGATATCCCCTATTATCCGATTCGGTTGCTGGACGACAAAACCCTGCTTGCGCGCTATCAGGCCCTGGCGCGGCAGGCCGAGGGCGTCACCTTTCTGGGGCGGCTGGGAACCTATGCCTATCTGGATATGGACGTGGCGATCCGCAGGGCGCTGGATGCGACGGCACATCTGCTGCGGGCCTTTGATCAGGAAGCGCGGCCAGATGTGTTTCTGGACGCGGCGTGAGCGTCAGCCCATTGCATAGCCCGCGCCGCGCACAGTGCGGATCGGATCATCGCCGCCCTGCGCGCAGAGCGCCTTGCGCAAGCGGCCCACATGCACATCGACGGTGCGGGTGTCGATATAGATGTCGCGCCCCCAGACGCGATCAAGGAGCGCCTCGCGCGTCCAGACCTTGCCGGGGCGTTCCATGAAGGCGCCCAGCAGGCGAAATTCGGTCGGACCCAGATGCAGGCTGTGGCCTGCGCGGGTTACGCGGTAGCTGTCGGTGTCAAGCCGGATATCTTCATGCTCGAGCACCTGACCGGCGACCGCTGGTCGCAAGCGGCGCAGATTGGCGCGGACACGGGCGATGAGTTCAGCGACGGAATAGGGTTTGACGATGTAATCATCCGCGCCGGTATCCAGGCCGCGCACGCGATCGGTTTCCTCGGACCGGGCCGAGACCATGATGATCGCGGCCTCGCGCCCTGCGGGGCTGGCTTTGATCTGCCGACAGGCTTCGAGACCCGAGAGGCGCGGCAGCATCCAGTCCAGAAGCACGATATCGGGGCCCTGTTCGGCCACAGCAAGCACGGCTTCCTCGCCATCCTTGGCCGTGGCAATCCGAAAGCCGGCGGCTTTCAGATTGTAGCTGAGAAGGGCAAGCTGCGCTGGTTCATCATCGACGATCAGCACCAGCGGCCGGTCGGGATCGGTCATGTCCAGCATCACTCTTGCGGCGTCGAGATGGTCGCGGTGGAGTGACCTTTCTCGCGCGCCTCGGCCTGCTTGCCTTCGGCGACGAAGATCACATGTTCCGCGCCATGCGTCACCAGATCGCCCATGCGTTCGATATTCTTGGCGATGAAGATGTAATGCAGGCAGGGCGTGATGTTGCGCGGGTCTTCCATCATATGCGTGATGAATTCGCGGAACAGCGCATTTGTCATGTCATCCACCTCGATATCGCGGGTGATGACATCGCGGGCAAGGTCGGTATCCATGCGCGCATAGGCGTCGAGCATGTCCTTGAGCATCTGTCCGACCATGCGGGCCTGACGGCGCAATGCGCGGTCTGCCCCGTCGATCACGGGCGACTGGATCAGGACCGGGACGCGCTTGGCCATGTTCTTGGCGTAGTCGCCAAGGCGCTCCAGTTCCCCGGCCATCTTCATCACCGCCACAGCGGCGCGCAGGTCATCGGCCTGGGGCTGGCGCAGCGCGAGCAGGCGCACGACCTGCGAATTGATGTCTTCTTCGGCGGAGTCGATGGATTTGTCACCCTGAACCACCTGCGCGGCAAGGTCTTCGTCCCGCGTGTCGAGCGCGCGTGCCGCGTTCAGGATGGCGGTTTCGACCTGTCCGCCCATCGTGAGCACGGCAAGGCGGATGGCGTCCAGATCGCGGTCGAAGGCGGAAAGCGTATGTGGTTTCATGGGCTCTGTCCTTGATGTGCCACCCGAATAGTGGGCAAGCGTGACAGTAATATGACAGTTCGCGGATCAGAGCCAGAGATTGCGTTTTTTGCGGGTGCGGAAGGGCTGAGCGGTAGCCGCTATTCAGCGGCCTTTGTAAAAATGCCGCTCAGCCGTGGTCCCGTGACGATGCCCGCATCGAAGAGATGCCCGATTTCCCCCGAAGAGAGCCCTGCGACATCCGCAAGGATTTCTTCGGTATGGGCGCCCAGTTCCGGTGCGGGTTGCGGGGCCTGACGCGGGATTTCGGAAAAGCTGAGTGGCGAGGCAGGGGTAGGATAGGTGCCGATGCCGGGCTGCTCCAGCATGTGGAACATGGGGTTATCGGTGGAAAGGTCCGGGTCTTCGTGCACGGCTTGCGCGAAGCTGCGGAATTGCGACCATGTGACCCCGCCCGTGTCGAAGGATTTGGCGAAATCCGCGACGCGGTGCTGCGCGAAGAAGGGCGCAAGCGTTGCCGTGATCGCGGCGCGGTGGCGAAAGCGCGCGCCCTCATGGGCGAGGCTTTCGCCAAGGCGGGTTTCCAGTGCGGCGATGGGTTCCACCATGCCAGTGGCTTTCACCAGTCCGCGCCATTGACGGTCGGTCAGGCCGATGACCATGACGCGATTGCCGTCGGCGCAGATGAAATCCTGCCCGTAGCCGCCATAAAGCGCATTGCCGTATTTCGGGCGGTCGGTGCCGTTGACGCTGACTTCGCCGATGATTCCCAGATTGCCCAGCATCGCGGCTGCCGCGTCCTTGAGCGAGAACAGCACTTCTTGCCCTTGCCCTGTGCGCAGGCGGTGGCGTTCGGCGGCCAGCAGGGCGGTCACGGCCATGTTGCCCGCGATGCAGTCCCAGGCGGGCAGGACATGGGCGACGGGGTCGGTTGATCCTTCGGGGCCGGTCGCGTCGGGGAAGCCAAGGCTGGGGTTGACCGAATAATCCACAGCGGGCCGACCATGCCGGTCGCCCAGAAATGCCACCATGACCAGATCCTCGCGGTGGCGCGAGAGCGTTTCGTGATCCATCCAGCCGCGCACGCGCAGATTGGTCAGGAACAGGCCCGCGTCGTCGCCCGGTGCGGTGATGATCCGGGTGATCAGCTCGCGGCCCCTGGGGGATTTCATATCGACCGCGACGGATTTCTTGCCCTTGTTCAGCCCGGCCCAGAACAGACTTTGCCCGTTTTCGGTGACAGGCCAGCGGGCGGCATCCAGCCCGCCTTCGATGCGGTCGAAGCGGATCACCTCTGCGCCCATCTGCGCCAGTGTCATGCCTGCCAGCGGGATTGCCACGAAAGCCGAGCCTTCGATCACGCGCATGCCGTTCAGAATACCCATTGGCTTAGTCCTCCCATTCGAAGCGGGCTTGCAGCCCTTGGTGGCCTGCGGGGGCCACAGTGCAGAGTTTCAGGGCGGCGGGTCCGTCCTGTTCGGCTTGCAGGTGAAGATGGCCGTCAAACATCGGATGCACGCCGCGGAAGCTGAAACGGCTGGGCGTGCGCCCGGTGTGGCGCATCGCGGCTTCCATCAGAAGTGTGGCTTGCATCGGACCGTGGACGACCAGACCGGGGTAGCGTTCGGCCCCGGTCGCATAGTCGCGGTCGTAATGGATGCGGTGGGCGTTATAGGTCGCGGCCGAATAGCGGAACAGGCGAACAGGGCCGACCTCGACCTGTTCCGAGAAGATGGGTTCTTCGGGGGCCGGGATGGTGCGGGGCGCGCGGAAGCTGTCGGGGATCGGCAGATAGACGATATCCTGTTCCTCGCGGATCTGCGCCCCCCCTTCGCCGCGCAGGTCATGGCCCACGCGCACGAACGCCATGTCGCCGGTACTGCCTGTCTTGAAGTCGACGCTCAGGATTTCCGAGCGTTTGGTTATCGCCTCGCCCACTGCAAAGCGGCCCTTGAACGAGAGCTTGCCACCTGCCCACATGCGCCGGTTGAAGGGCAGGGGGGGCAGGAAGCCGCCAAGTTTCGGGTGGCCATCGGTGGCGATTTCGGAAATCGGCACGAATTCGGGAAAGGCGACCCAATGCCAGAGAACCGGCAAAGGTGCGCCTGTGTGAATGGGCGGTTGGGGGGCAGCTGGATGCCCCAGCGCCCCCATGACCATGCCTGCAAATTCCGGGCTGACCGCCCCTGTGCGGGTTTCCACCCGCCCGACCCAGGATTGCGCCTGTTCCGGGGTTGCGGCTTCGCCCTGCATCGGGCCTTCGGATCTGCTCATGCGGCTTCCTTCACCCCCAGCACGCGCGCCATCGTTTCGCCCATGGCGGATGGGGTGGGCGCGACGGTGATCCCGGCAGCGGACAGGATTTCGACCTTTTCCTGTGCGCTTTCGCCAAAGGCCGAGATGATCGCGCCGGCATGGCCCATCTTGCGGCCCTTGGGCGCGGACAGGCCTGCGATATAGGCGACGACGGGTTTCGTCATGTGATCGCGGGCGTAAGCTGCGGCTTCGGCTTCTTGCGGGCCGCCGATTTCGCCGATCATCATCACGGCATCCGTATCGGGGTCATTTTCGAACAGTTCCAGAATGTCCTTGAAGCTGGAACCGTTGATCGGATCGCCACCAATGCCGACCGAGGTGGAGACACCAATGCCAAGCGCCTTCATCTGGCTGGCAGCTTCATAGCCAAGGGTGCCCGAGCGCCCTACGATGCCCACGCGACCGGGCAGGTAGATATGGGGCGGCATGATGCCCATGAAGCCGATGCCGGGGCTGATGACACCTGCGCAATTCGGGCCGATAAAGCGCATCTTGCGTTCCGCGGGGAAGCGGCGCAGGAAGCGCTTGACCTTCATCATGTCCTGCGAGGGGATGCCATCGGTCACGCAGACCGCGAATTTCAGGCCCGCTTCGGCACATTCCATGATCGCATCTGCCGCACCGGGGGGCGGGACGAACACGAGTGATGCTTCCGCACCGGTGGCCGCGACAGCCTCGGCGACAGTGTTGAAGATGGGCTTGCCAAGGACGGTTTCGCCACCGCGCCCGGGGGTCACGCCGCCCACGACATTGGTGCCGTTCCTGATCATGTCCTCGGCATGGAATTTGCCGATGCGACCTGACATGCCTTGCACGATGATGCGGGTGTCTTGCTGGATGAGAATTGCCATGATCGTGCTCCTTCAGGCGGCCATGCGGGGGCGGGCTTTGACGGCGGTGGCGGCGGCATCGGCCAGCGTGTCGGCGGAAATCAGCGGCAGGCCGGACTCGTCGATGATGCGGCGGCCTTCTTCGACATTCGTGCCCGCCAGACGGACGACGACAGGCAGGGTCAGGTTCAATTCGCGGTAAGCCTGCACGACGCCGGATGCGACCCAATCGCAGCGGTTGATGCCTGCGAAGATGTTGACAAGGATCACCGAGACATTCGGATCGGTCAGCACGGTGCGGAAGGCCGCGACAACGCGCTCGGGGGATGCACCCCCGCCGATATCGAGGAAATTCGCGGGCTGGCCCCCGGCAAGCTGGATCATGTCCATCGTGGCCATGGCAAGCCCCGCGCCATTGATGATGCAGCCAATGTCGCCATCAAGCCCGACATAGCTGAGCCCATGTTCGGCGGCGGCATCTTCGCGGGGGTCTTCCTGACCGGGGTCGCGCAGGGCAGCGACTTCGGGACGGCGGAAGAGCGCGTTGGTGTCAAAGCTCATCTTCGCGTCGAGCGCGATCAGATCGCCCGTGCCGGTGATCACCAGCGGGTTGATTTCGACCATCGTCGCGTCCAGATCGCGGAAGGCCCGGTAGCAGCCGCGCATGACAGTGGCGAATTGCGCGATCTGGGTGCCGGTCATGCCGAGCTTGAAGGCCAGTTCGCGCGACTGGAAGGGCACAAGGCCCGTGGCCGGGTCGATGACCATGCGCACCAGCGCGTCGGGCTGTTCTTCGGCCAGATCCTCGATCTCCATGCCCCCTTCGCGCGAGGCGACGATCATGATCCGCTCGGATTTGCGGTCGAGGACAAGGCCAAGGTAGAGTTCTTGGCCGATGTCGGTGGCCTGTTCGACCAGCAAGCGATGCACGGGTTTGCCGCCCGCGTCGGTTTGCTTGGTGACAAGGTTGCGGCCCAGAAGCGACAGGGCGAAGGCGCCCACTTCGGCTTCGGTCTTGCAGAGCTTCACCCCGCCTGCCGCGCCGCGCCCACCGGCATGGACCTGCGCCTTGACGACGACCGGCAGGCCGAGTTTTCGCGCTTCATGCATGGCCTGTTCGGGGGCGAAGGCGATGCCGCCATCGGGGACGGGCACGCCGAACCGCTTGAGAATATCCTTGGCTTGATGTTCGTGAATATCCATCGGGGTTCCTCCTTATTCGGCGGCTTGCGCGGGGGTGCTGCGGGCGGCGATGGCATCGGCCAGTGACAGCACGTTCATCGCCATTTTCTCGGATGCAGCGTCGATCATCTTGCCATCAAGCGCAGCAGCGCCTTTGCCTGCGGCTTCGGCCTTGCGCAGTTCCTCGATGATGCGGCGAGCGCGGGTGACTTCGGCTTCGGGCGGGCTGAACACGGTGTTCGCCATCTCGATCTGGCTGGGATGGATCGCCCATTTCCCCTCGAACCCCAGAGCGGCGGCGCGCTCGGCAGCGGCGATATAGCCATCGGGATCGGCGAAATCGCCAAAGGGGCCATCAAGCGCGCGCAGGCCATAGGCGCGGCAGGAAATGATCATGCGCGAGAGCGACGCATGCCACTGGTCGCCCGGATAGGCGGGGTTCAGACCGCCGATATTGACTGTGCGGGCGCGCATCGAGGCCGCGTAATCCGCCACCCCGAAATGCAGCGCTTCAAGGCGGGAGTCCGATGTTGCCGCATAGCGCGCGATTTCCTCGACATTGGCCATTCCGAGGGCGGTTTCAATCAGCGCTTCCAGCCCGACACGGCGCGTCAGGCCGCAGGCCTGTTCGATCTGGTTGACCAGCGCATCGACCATATAGAGGTCGGCCACCACACCCAGTTTCGGGATCAAGAGCATATGCACGCGGTCGCCTGCCTGCTCCATGATGTCCACCACGTCACGATACATATAGCCTGTGTCCAGACCATTGATACGCACGCTGACGGTCTTGCCCTTGGCTTCCCAGTCGATCTCGTTCAGCGCGGCGATGGCGTTCTTGCGGGCTTGCGGCTTCTCGGGGGGTGCTACGGCATCTTCCAGATCAAGGAACACCACATCAGCGGCGGATTCAGCCGCCTTTTCGATCATGGTGACATTGGAGGCGGGCACAGCAAGCGTCGAGCGTTGCAGGCGCTGGCGGCGGAGGGGGAAAAGCGAGTGGCTCATGGGGTGTGGTCCTTATTCGGCGGCGATGGCCAGGGCGGGGACAGGGGCGTGGGCGGCAAAGACCTGTTGCGCGGCGGCAAGGCCCGCGCCCAGATCCACCTTTGCCCCTGCGGCTTTCAGCGAGAGTTCGGCAATGCCCAGAGCAGTCAGGCACATCCCTTCGTTCAGATCGCCCAGATGGCCGATGCGAAAGGCTTTACCGGCCAGCGGGCCGAGGCCGCCGCCGAAATGGGTGTTGTAGCGGTCCCGCGCGATACTGATGACCTCGCGCGCGTCCACATCCTGCGGGGTGCGGATCGCGGTCACGGTGTCGGAGGCGAAAATGCGATGTTCCGCGACCGTTTGCAGGCCCAGTGTGGCAACCCCGGCGCGCACGCCTTCGGCAAGCCGGTGATGGCGGGCAAAGACATTGTTCAGCCCTTCGGCTTGCAGGCGGGACAGAGCGGCGCGCAAAGCGTGCAGCAGTTGCGCGGGCGGTGTGTAGCAGAAAGAGCCTGCGTCATGTGCGTTCAGCATGGCATTCAGATCAAGAAAGCTGCGCGGCATGGTGCTCTCGCTGATCGCGTCCAGCGCCTTGGGGCTGGCGGCGAGGATGCCCAGACCGGCGGGGCACATCAGGCCCTTCTGGCTGCCAGCCACGGCCAGATCGACGCCCCATTTGTCCATCTCGAAGCGCAGCGAGCCGATGGAGGAGACGCCATCGACGAACAGAAGCGCGTCGTGGAAGCAGGTGTCGAGCGCATGGCGCACCCCGGCCACATCCGAGGTGACTCCGGTGGCGGTCTCGTTATGGGTGACAAAGACGGCCTTGATCTCGCCATGCCGATCCGCGCCAAGGCGGCGTTCGATTTCGCGCACCGGGCAGGGTGCGCCCCAGGCGACATCAATCGCCTCTACCCGCAGGCCAAGCGATTGCGCCATCTGCGCCCAGAGCATCGAGAACTGGCCGTGACGGGCCATCAGCACCTTGTCGCCGGGTGAAAGCGTGTTGGTGATCGCGGCTTCCCAGGCGGCGGTGCCGGAACCGGGCAGAAGTGCGATGCGGGCGTGTTTCGTGCCAAAGACGGGTTTCAACCCCTCAAGCACCGGGCCAAGCAGGGCCGCAAACTCCGGTGCGCGGTGATCCTGCATCGGCACGATCATGGCGCGCTGTACATCGGCGGGCACATTGGTCGGGCCGGGAATGAATAGATGGGCTGTGCCCGTCTGAAACCCTGTCTGAAAGCCGGTCTGCATGGTCGAATCCTCCCTCGTTGGACGGACCATGACAGACCCCAGGCGGTTGCTGCGAATGAAACCGGGTTCTGCTGTAAATGCGAGAGTTTACATATTCGATAATTAGTAATATTGTTAATTTAACATTCCTATCGGTCGATAAATTAACATAATCCCACTTATGAGGATCTTCGGTGATGCGCAAAACCTTCATCGGCCCGCATCTGCGTCGTTTGCGGCAGGAAGCAGGCGAAACCCAAAGCGCGATGGCCAAACGGCTTGGGATTTCACCCGCCTATGTGAACCTGCTGGAAAACAACCAGCGTTCGGTTTCAGTCTCGATCCTGCTGCGGTTGTTCGAGCAATATGGCGTCGATTGGCATGAGATTGCCGAGGATGGCGCGGGCGCGCGGCTGGCCGATCTGCGCGGAGCGCTGCAAGACCCGCTGTTTGACGAGTTGCGCCCGGACCTGCATGAATTGCGCGCGGCCCAGACCCATGCGCCGCGCCTGATCGAGGCATTCCTGCATCTGCATCGCGCCTATCTGAGCGCCACGGATCAGTTGATGGCACTGGCCGCGCAACCGGGCGAGTCCGAGCCGATCTTCAGCGCCTCGCCCGAGGGCGCGGTGCATCATTTCTTTCGTCGTCAGCGGAATCATTTCCCGGCGCTGGAGCAGGCGGCGGCGAGCCTCTGGCCCGAGGGGGCGCCTGCGACAGATGATCTCTATGCCGCACTCAAGGCGCGGTTGCGTGACCAGCATAAGATCACGGTGCGGGTGGTGCAGGTCAGCGCCCTGCCCCGCACATTGCGGCAATATGATCAGAGCCGCGCCGAGGTGCTGTTATCCGAGGCGCTGGATCACCCCAACCGGGTGTTTCAACTGGTGCATGTGCTGGGCCTGATCGAATTTCGAGAGACATTCGACATGGTGTTGGACAGTGCCGGGATCGACGACCGGCAGGGCCGCGCGCGTTGTCTGGTGGAGCTGGCGAATTACTTCGCTGCTGCGGCGCTGATGCCCTATGATGAATTCCTGCGCGAAGCCCGCGCCTCGCAATATGATTTCGATCATCTGGCCACGCGCTTCGGGGTCAGTTTCGAGCAAGCCTGCCACCGCGCGACCACCATGCAGCGCGAAGGGGCGCAGGGGGTGCCGTTTTTCTTCATGCGGATCGACAAGGCGGGGAATGTGACCAAGCGGTTCAACGCCACGGATTTCCATCTGGCCGAGTATGGCGGGGCCTGCCCGAAGCTGGATGTGCATATGACCTTTCGCCTGCCGGGGCGGATTGTATCGCAACTGGTCGAGATGCCGGATGCGTCGCAGTATTTCGTCTTTGCGCGCACGGTGGACCGGCCCACATTCGAGCGGCGCGGGCAGGATAACCGGCTTGCGGTGGCGATGGGGTGCATGATCAGCCATGCGCCGGAAATCGGTTATGCGGAAGGGATTGCGCTGCAGGGTGCGCCTGCAACGCCGATCGGGATCAACTGTCGGATCTGTCCGCGTGCGGGCTGCGAACAGCGGGCGCATCAGGCATCGGTGTTGAAAACGCCGGTCGATGAAAGCCGCCGTGGGGCCACGCGCTATGATGCCTGATGCGGAATATTTCGGCAGTGCACAGATTTGCGGCCATCTGGCCAGAAATTTTACTCGCTAGTAAAATTATTCCTGCATATAGTCGGGCGAGGCGCGCGTAGAACGGCCTTGGCTTTGACCATTCAGGGAGCTTTCCATGACCAGAAAAACACACCAGATGACCCGCCGTATGCTGCTTGGCACGGCTGCTGCCGGGGCGATGCTGGCCACGACGACGCTGCCAGGTAGCCTGCGCGCGGATGAACCGCTGCGTGTGGCGGGCGTTTACACAGTGCCGGTCGAACAGCAATGGGTCAGCCGCATCCATCTTGCGGCAGAAACTGCGCAGGCACGGGGTGACATCACCTATACGTTCACCGAGAATGTCTCGAATACCGATTATGCGCGCGTGATGCGGGAATATGCTGAGGCCGGTGTGCAACTGATCGTTGGTGAGGTCTTCGGCGTGGAGCAGGAAGCGCGCGAAGTGGCCGCCGAGTATCCGAATGTCGCTTTCCTGATGGGGTCGAGCTTTCTGCATGATCCGGCGCTGCCGAATTTCGCCGTGTTCGACAATTACATTCAGGATGCGGCCTATCTGACCGGGTTGATTGCAGGCGCGATGACCGAAAGCGCCAATATCGGCATGGTCGGCGGTTTCCCGATCCCGGAAGTGAACCGGTTGATGCATGCTTTCATGGCGGGGGCGCGCGAAGTGAACCCGGAAATCCGGTTTCAGGTGGCCTTCATCGGGTCGTGGTTTGATCCGCCGCGCGCCAAGGAAACCGCGTTCGGCATGATCGAGGCGGGCGCGGATGTGATGTATGCCGAGCGCTTCGGCGTGGCCGATGCGGCGCAGGAGCGTGGTGTGCTGGCAATCGGCAACGTGATCGATACGCAGGCGGATTATCCAGATACTGTCGTCGCTTCCGCGATCTGGCATTTCGAGCCGACGCTGGATGCGGCTGTCGCGGCGGTCAAAGGCGGGGTCTTTGTCGCGGAAAACTATGGCGTCTATTCCTATATGATCCACGGTGGATCGTCGCTGTCGCCGCTGGGCACATTCGAGGGCCGCGTGCCGGAAGAGATCATGGCACTGGTCGCGCAGCGCACGCAGGAAATCCTGGATGGCACATTCGAGGTCGAGATCAACGACGACGAACCCCGGTCCTCGTAAATGACCGCTGACAGCAAGACGCAGGGCCCTGTCCTGCGTCTGGATGGTATAACCAAACGCTTTGGCGCGCTGGTGGCAAATGATGCCATCAGCGTATCGCTCGCGCCCGGTGAGGTGATCGCGCTACTGGGCGAGAATGGCGCGGGCAAGACCACGCTGATGAATATCCTGTTCGGCCATTACACAGCCGACGAAGGCACGGTCGAAGTGTTTGGCCAGACCCTGCCCCAAGGCAATCCGCGTGCGGCCTTGGCGGCGGGCGTCGGCATGGTGCATCAGCATTTCACGCTGGCCGACAATCTGTCAGTGCTGGAGAATGTGGTGCTGGGCACGCAGCCCCTGTGGGGGGCGCGGCTGGATATGGCGGGCGCGCGCGCCAAGCTGGTCGGTCTGGCGCAGGAATTCGGGCTGGCGGTCAACCCGGATGCGCGGCTGGGCAGCCTGAGCGTGGGCGAGCGGCAGCGCGTCGAGATCCTGAAGGCGCTCTACCGTGATGCGCGGATTCTGATCCTGGATGAACCGACCGCCGTGCTGACCCCGCAGCAGGCGGATGCCTTGTTTGCCGCGCTGCGCAAGATGGTGGCGCAGGGGCTGTCGATCATCTTCATCAGTCACAAGCTGCATGAGGTGATGGCGATTGCCTCGCGCGTGGTGGTGCTGCGGCATGGGAAGATGGTGGGCGAGGTCGCGATTGCGGATACGGACCCGCGCGCGCTGGCCGAAATGATGGTGGGCAGTGCGATCACGCCGCCCGAATTGCGCGCGGCAACGCCCGGCCCGGCGCTGCTGGAATTGCGCGAGGTCATGACGCAGGATCGCGGCACAGTGCGGGGCTTGCGCGGGGTCGATCTGGCCTTGCGGGCGGGCACGATCACTGGGCTTGCGGGGGTTTCGGGCAATGGACAGGCGGCGCTCGCCGATCTGATCGCGGGGCTGGAGCGTCCGAGCGGTGGCGAGATGCGGGTCGCAGGGGCCGCGCCTGCCAACTGGTCGGTGGCGCAGGCGCTTGGGGCCGGGATCGCGCGTATCCCCGAGGACCGGCACAAGACCGGCACGATTGCCGATTTCACCCTGACCGAAAACGCCATTCTGGAACGCTACCGCGATGCGCCTTTCGCGCGGCGCGGCTGGCTGGACTGGCGCGCCGCGCGCGACTTCGCGCAATCGGTGATCCGCGCCTATGATGTGCGCTGTCCGGGGCCGGAAACGCGTATCCGCCTGCTGTCGGGTGGGAATATGCAAAAGCTGATCCTTGGCCGCGTGATGGAGGTCAGCCCGCAGATCATTCTGGCCAACCAGCCCGTGCGGGGGCTGGATATTGGTGCGATCACTTTCGTTCAGAACCAGCTTCTGGCCGCACGCGACCGGGGCGCGGCGGTGCTGCTGATTTCTGAGGATCTGGATGAAATTCTGACGCTCTCGGACCAGATCCATGTGATGTCCGAAGGTCGCTTGTCGCCCGCTTTCGCGCGCGGGACGATGAGTGCAGCGGATCTGGGGCGCTGGATGGCGGGCGAAGGGTTTGAGCGGGGGCGCGATGCGGCTTGAAGTGATTGCGCGGCCATCGCTATGGCGGATGATCGGGTTCCCGGCGATAGCACTGGCGCTGACTGTGGTTTTCGGATCGGCTCTGGCGCTTCTGGCCGGGGCCAACCCGTTCCAGACGCTTGGGCTGATCTTGCGCGGGGCGGCGGGGTCGCAATTCGCGCTGCTGGAGACGTTGAACCGCGCGACGCCGCTGATCTTTACGGGCCTTGCCGTGGCAGTCGCGTTTCGCGCGAAGCTGTGGAATATCGGGGCCGAGGCGCAGCTTTACGCAGGTGCACTTATGGCGGTTCTGCTGGGCACGGGCGCGCTTGGGTGGTCGCCTGCGCTATTGCTGCCCGCGATGGCGGGGGCAGCAATGCTGGCGGGGGCGCTGGTGCTGCTGGGGCCTGCGCTGCTGAAAACGCGGCTTGGGGTTGATGAGGTTGTCACAACCTTGCTGTTCAACTTCATCATGCTGCTGTTCATCTCGATGCTTCTGGAAGGGCCGTTGAAAGACCCGATGGGCATGGGCTGGCCGCAATCCTCGCGGCTGATCCCTGACGCGCGCTTGCCGCGTATCGTGGATGGGTTGCGGCTGCATTGGGGGTTCGGTCTGGCGCTGATTGCGGCCGTTCTGGTCTGGGTGATCCAGTCACGCACGACGCTGGGCTATGAGATGCGTGCCGTGGGGCAGAACCGGCAGGCGGCAGAGTTTGCGGGCATCCCGGTGGGGCGTGTGATCCTGAAAACTGCTTTGCTGTCTGGAGGTCTTGCCGCGCTGGCCGGGTTTTCCGAAGTCGCTGGGTTGCGCGGGAACCTGACGCTCGATCTGTCGCCGGGCTTTGGCTATACGGGCATTATCGTGGCGATGCTGGCGCTCTTGAACCCGATAGGCGTGGTGATTAGCGCGATCTTCGTTGCAGGCGTCTTTGTGGGTGCGGACAGCATGAGCCGCGCGGCAGGCGTGCCGACCTATATCGCCAATATCATGCTGGCAACAGCGCTTCTGACGATGGTTTTGGCCATTGCGCTGACGCGCTTCAGGGTGCGGTGGGACTGATATGGGCGAAATTCTGGAAATCTTCCTTTCGGCGAGTTTCTGGGCTGCGGTGATCCGCATCGCCTCGCCCCTGATCTTTGCCACGATGGGCGAATTGATCTGCGAGCGCGCGGGTGTGCTGAACCTAGGGATCGAGGGGATCATGGTCGTGGGCGCTTTCGCGGGCTGGATGACGGTCTATTCGGGCGGCGGGCTGTGGACCGGGGTCATGGTGGCGATGTTTGCGGGAATGCTGTTCGGGTTGCTGCATGGCACGCTGACCGTGCCCTTCGGGCTAAGCCAGCATGTCGTGGGGCTGGGGATCACGCTTCTGGCCACGGCCAGCGCCTATTTCGCCTATCGTCTGGCCCTGCCCCGCGTCACCACGCCGCCGCGGATCGAGGCGTTCCAGCCGCTGCCCATCCCGATCCTGTCGGATATTCCGTTGATAGGACATGCGCTGTTTACCCAGACGCCGCTGACCTATCTGGCCTTCGTGCTGGTCGGCGTCGTGTCCTTCGTGCTGTTCCGCACGCCGCTGGGGCTGGCCTTGCGCGCGGCAGGGGAAAATCCGGCGGCGGTGGCGGCGCAGGGGCTGTCGGTCACGGCGTTGCGCATGGGCGCGGTGATGGTCGGGTCGGGGCTGATGGCAGTGGGGGGCGCGTTCCTGACCATGTCGGCCTTCAATTCGTTTTTCTTCGAGATGGTCAACGGGCGCGGCTGGATTTGTATCGCGCTGGTCGTTTTTGGCGCGTGGATGCCGGGCAAGGCGCTTCTGGGCGCAGTGTTGTTCGGCATGTTCGACGCGCTGCAAATCCGGTTGCAGCAGACCAGCATCGGGGCGGATGTGCCGTATCAGCTTTTCCTGATGATGCCGTTTGTCCTGTCCATTTTGGCGTTGGTGATCATGTCGCGCCGTGCCTCGGTCCCGGCTGCGCTGATGGTGCCATTCAATAAAGGAGAGCGCTGATGTTCGATCTGATCGTGAAGGGTGGCACGCTGCCCGATGGGCGCGTGGCCGATATCGGGATCAGGGGCGACCGGATTGCGGCTGTGGACCGGCTGGACGGGGCCGAGGCGGGTCAGGTGATTGACGCGACCGGCGATCTGGTCAGCCCGCCCTTTGTCGATCCGCATTTCCATATGGACGCGACGCTGAGTTACGGCACGCCGCGCATCAACCAGTCAGGCACGCTGCTGGAGGGGATCGAGCTTTGGGGTGAATTGAAATCGATTGCCACGATTGACGAGATGAAGGCGCGTGCGCTGGATTATTGTGATTGGGCCGTCAGCATGGGGCTGCTGGCGATCCGAACCCATGTCGACACTTGCGATCCTGACCTGAAAGGCGTGCAGGCGCTTCTGGATGTCCGCGAGAGCGTGCGGCCCTATCTGGACCTGCAACTGGTGGCCTTCCCGCAGGACGGGCTATACCGCGACCCGAACGCCCATGCCCAGACCCTGCGCGCGCTGGATATGGGGGTCGATGTGGTCGGCGGCATTCCGCATTTCGAGCGCACGATGGAAGATGGCCGCGCATCGGTGCAGGAATTGTGCCGGATCGCGGCTGAGCGTGGGCTGATGATTGATCTGCATTGCGATGAAACCGACGATCCCATGTCGCGCCATGTTGAAACCTTGGCCGCCGAGGTGATCCGCCACGGGCTGCAGGGGCGCGCGACGGGCTCGCACCTGACCTCGATGCATTCGATGGACAACTATTATGTCTCGAAACTGCTGCCGCTGATGACAGAGGCGCAGGTCTCTGCGTTGCCCAACCCGCTGATCAATATCGTGATTCAGGGGCGCCATGACACATTCCCCAAGCGGCGCGGGTTGACGCGGGTCAAGGAATTGCGCGCCTATGGGATAACAGTCGGTTGGGGGCAGGATTGCGTGCTGGACCCGTGGTATCCGCTGGGCACGGCGGATATGCTGGACGTGGCTTTCATGGGATTGCATGTCGCGCAGATGACCCATCCCGACGAGATGCGCGCCTGTTTCGATATGGTGACGGTTGAAAATGCGCGGATTATGGGGTTTGATGACTACGGTCTGGACGTGGGCTGCACGGCGTCTCTGGTGGTGCTGGATGCCGGGCACCCGGTCGAGGCGCTGCGCTTGCGTGCCGACAGGCTGGCGGTGATCTCGAAGGGCCGCCTTGTGGCGCAGGCGCCGCGCCGTCGCGTGGGACTGCACCTGTCGGATCGGCCGGACGGTGTCAGTCGGCGCCATTCAACGGCTTGAGGGCAGGTAAACATGGCGTGTGTCATTAACAGGAGGTTCACTTTCGCCTCGTAAAACAGGGGATGGCATTGGCACCAGTGCGGGACAGGCGAAGTGGATGATGTAGTGTCCGGGTCATCGCAACAGCGGCAGGATGATGCGGCGCTGGTTTTCTTCGACGCTCTGCCTGATTGTGCCTGCATCATTGATAGCAGGAACTGTGTCAGGCGGGTCAATACCGCCTTTGTAAGGTCCTATGGCTGGACGACTGTGGCGATGCGCGGAAAACCGCTGCATGACTTCCTGCACGCGGCTGATCGTCCGTCGCTTTGCGCGACATTGCAGAAGGTGGATATCGCAGAGCAGACGCCGCGTCTGACGGCAGCTTTGCAGGATGCCCATGGCACATGGCACGATCTGGACTGGCTGTTTGCCCGTGAACCGGCAACGGGTGACGTGATCTGTTCGGTGCGCGATGCACAACCGATAGGCACGCGGCTTGAGCTCGCGCTGGATGCATTGCCGGATGGCTTCGTTCTGTTTGATGCGCAAGACCGGCTGGTGCGATGCAACAACCGGATGCAGGAATTGTATCCTTTGCTGACCGAGCACATCAAGCCCGGTGCAAGCCTGCGGGATATTGTAAAAGCGGGTCTGGAAGCGGGGCTTTTCATTGACGCGCAGGGCCGGGAAGACGACTGGCTGAAAAACCGTACACGCCCGCTTGCTCCTGATGGAAGCGATCTGGTGCTGGCGATTGCGGGCGGGCGCTGGGTCCGGGTGGTGGAGCGGGCCACGCCGGAAGGGGGCCGTGTCGCGCTGCATTTCGATATCACGCAGCAGATCGAAAGCCTGCGCCGTGCCGAGCGGGCCGAGGTGGCGGCGGATCGCGCCCATGCGCGTCTGACCGCTGCGATTGACGCGTTGCAGGATGGTTTCGTGCTGTTCGACGCCGAGGATCGGGTGATCTTGTCGAATGAACGCTACCGTGACCTGCATGCACCGATCCGACATCTGATCCGGCCCGGAGTCCGGTTCGAGGATATCTTGTTTGCCGGGCTTGCCTGTCAGCTTTTCCCGGAAGCGATTGGTCGCGAAGCCGACTGGCTGGCCGAGAATCTGGCCAAACCACCACCTGAGGGCCATGAACTGGAGGTCGGTTTCTCGGATGGGCGCTGGATCCGTATTGTCGAGCGCCCCACGCCCGAAGGGGGGCGTGTCGGGCTGCGGATTGACATCACGCATCAGGTCGAAAGTCGCAAACGCGCAGAGATCGCAGAGGCCGAGTCACGCGATGCGCGCGAGCGGCTGGCTGCGGCGATCGAGGCCTTGCAGGACGGGTTCGTGCTGTTCGATGCAGAGGATCGTCTGGTCCTGTGCAACGAGCGCTATCGCGCGACCTATCCACAACTTGCCGGGATCATGCAACCTGGCGTGACTTTCGAGGAGATCCTGCGCGCGGGCCTTGAACTGGGGGTGGTGGCTGATGCCATCGGGCGCGAGGATGACTGGCTTGAGTACCGCCTGTACCAGCACCAGCACTGTGAAGGTGTGATCGAGCAGCATCTGGCACAGGGTCAGGTCCTGCGTATCTATGAAAGCCGCACGCCCGAGGGTGGATATGTCGGGTTGCGGGTCGATGTGACAGAGCTGCATCAGGCGCGTGCACGGGCCGAAGCCGCCAGTCAGGCGAAATCCGAGTTTCTGTCCAATATGAGCCATGAGATACGCACGCCCCTGAACGGGGTGTTGGGCATGGCCGATCTGCTGGCCGAAACCCCGCTTGATCCCACGCAGCGCGACATGTTGCAGACGATCCGCGAGTCGGGCTGGAGTTTGCTTGCGCTGTTGAATGACATTCTGGATCTGGCGCGGGTAGAGTCGGGCAAACTGACGCTGGAGGCGCGCAGTTTCGATCTGGGTGCGCTGCTGGATCGCGTGGAATCGTTGCATCTGGCGAATGCGCAGGCAAAAGGGGTCAAGCTGTCGGTCATTCATGACATTACCGGCCCGCATACCCGTATCGGCGACGAGACCCGGGTTGCGCAGATCCTGCATAATGTGCTTGGCAATGCGGTCAAGTTCACGGATGCGGGCGAAGTCAGGCTGGAAGTTGAAACCCGCGATCCGTTGCGTCTGAGCCTGCGCTTTCACGATACCGGTGTCGGCATGACGGAAGAGCAGATCGACCGGATTTGCGAAGCTTTCGAGCAGGCGGAGGCGGGAACCACCCGGCGTTTCGGCGGAACCGGATTGGGCATGTCGATCGTGCGGCGGCTGGTGGATCTGATGGACGGCACGCTTGATGTCCGAAGCACCTTGGGTGAAGGCACCGTGATCACGATCACACTTGGGGTTCCGGCTGCCGAACAGCAAATCTGCCCTGCATCCGAGATCAAGGACGCCCCCGCAGCACCGGGGTTGACGGTCGCGATTCATGTTCTGGTGGCCGATGACAACGAGGCCAATCGCAAGATCCTGTCGGTCATGCTGTCCAAGCTTGGTGCGACGGCGGAGTTCGTCTCCAATGGTGCAGAGGCGGTGGAGCTCTGGCAGAACGGCGCGTTTGACCTGTTGTTGCTGGATATTTCAATGCCCGTCATGGGGGGCATGGAGGCACTGGTCCGGATACGTCAGATCAGTGCGGAACTCGGCCGTCCTGCGCCGCAGGCGATTGCGGTCACAGCCAATGTCATGCGCGAACAGGTTGCAGACTATCTGGAAGCCGGTTTCATCGATTTCGTGCCGAAACCCGTGAAACAGAAGGAACTGGCCGCCGCGTTGCACCGGTTTGCGAAATGACGGTGCTTGGTCTGGGAGGAGACTGAATTGCGCGCAGGGATGAGCCGTTTCAGGGCAAGTCCGGCCCCACGCTAACCAGCGCTTCCTTTCAGCAGGTCGTCCACAAGGGGATTGGGAAAACGTCGCGCGAGTGTCACGGCGTGAAAGCTCTCGGTCAGACCGGCGATCTGCGCAGCCTCGACCAAGAGGCCGGTCGACAACTCGTCGCGCACGGCGATTGGTGGCAGCACGGCCAGCCCTACCCCTTCGCGTGCAAGAAGGCGCATCATGGCGATGTCATCGACCTCGGCGGCAATTTGCGGGCGCAGGCCGCGCGCATTGGCCCAGATATCGAACCCGGCGCGCAGCACGGTTTCCGCTGTGGGCAGGATCAGGGGTTCGCGCGTTAGCAAATCATCGAGATCCTGCGCATTTTTGCAGCGTTCCGGGGTGCCGATCAGGCTGACGGGCTGTTCTGCGATCCGGTAACTGAGCCACGGGGCGGTAGCGTCGCGGGCGGGCGGTGTATTCGTCAGCAGGATGTCCAGTTGCAGGCTTTGCAGCGCCGCGTAGAGCGTTTCGGTGCTGCCCGCGCGCAGGATCACTTCGACATCGGGCCGGGTGATCAACGGGCGCAGGAATTCGAGCTGGAAGTTACGCGACAGCGTAGCCAGCGCGCCCACCCTGACCACCTGCCGCCCTGCGCCGGTCTGTGACAGAGTTGCGAGAAGTTCATCGCCAGTCTTGAAGATCGCATCGGCATAATCGAGCGCGATGCGCCCTGCTTCGGTCAGCACCAGTTGGCGGCCTACGCGGTCGAAGAGATCATGCCCGAGCCGGTTCTCGAAGGTGCGGATCTGGGTGGAGAGGGCCGATTGCGAGAGGTTCAGCATCTGCGCGGTGCGCGTCAGGTTGCCTTCGCGCGCGACGGCGCGGAAATACCGCAGGTGGTTGTAGTTCATGGCTGACATTGTTTTATAATATAGAACATTTTAAGATAAACAATGTATTTTATTGAATGACGCTACTTCCCTATGTCAGGCGAAATCCCAATTCGGAGGTTTGGCCATGATCCTGCTTGCCCTTGCGCCCTTGCTGACGATGTTGTTGTTTCTACTGGCGGCCCTGGCCTGTGCCACCGGCCCGCAGATGCGCCCGCGCGCGACATTGCGATTTGCTGAAGCGGCCAGTGTCGCGGCCATTCTGCTGGCGATCATGGCGGCCATTGGTCTGGCCGTATCTGGCGCAGATACGCATGCGCTTGGCCCGTTGTCGCTGCGGCTGGATCTGCTGTCGGTTGCGATGCTGCTGCTGGTGGGCTGGCTGGGCTGGATCATCACCCGTTTCGCGATCACCTATCTGGAAGGCGAGGCCCGGCAGGGGTATTTCATGGCCTGGCTGATGCTGGCCCTGACGGGCGTGACGATGCTGGTCAGCGCGGGCAATCTGGCGCAGGTGCTGCTGGGCTTTTTCCTTGCCGGGGCAAGTCTGCAGCGGTTGATGCTGTTCTATGCCGACAGGCCGCAGTCGCAACGCGCCGCGCGCAAGATGATGCATGCCAGTCGGGCGGGTGATCTGGCCTTTCTCGCCAGTGCCGGGGTGCTGTTTGCGGGGTTCGGGACGTTGGATATCGCGACCCTGAACGCGACGGCGACAGGGCCTTGGGCACAGGCTGGTGCGGCGTTGCTGGTGCTGGGGGGCGTGTTGAAGGCGGCGCAATTCCCGCTGCATGGCTGGCTGACCGAGGTGATCGAGGCCCCGACGCCCGTTTCGGCGCTGCTGCATGCGGGGATCGTCAATGCGGGCGGGTTCGTGCTGATCCGCATGGCGGATCTGCTGCTGACAGCGCCGGGCGTCCTGGCCGTGCTGGCGATCCTTGGCGGGTTCACGGCGCTTCTGGGCGCGATGGCAATGCTGGCGCAACCTGCGGTCAAGACCTCGCTGGCATGGTCGACGATTGCGCAGATGGGGTTCATGATGTTGCAGATCGGGCTGGGGCTGTTCGCGCTTGCGGTGCTGCATATTCTGGCCCATTCGCTGTACAAGGCGCATGCTTTCCTGAGCACCGGTTCCGCCATTGCACAGGTGCAGGGGGTGCGCCGCCCTGGCCCGGTCGCTGTGCCCTCGTTCCGCAATGTGGGGCAGGCATTTGCGCTGGCGCTTCTGATCTTCGGGATTGTCGGGTTTGCCTTTGGTCTGGCGGGCAAGGCCCCGCAGGCTTTTGCTCTCGGCGCGATCCTGATTTTCGGCATCGCCTATCTGATCGCGCAGGGCATGGCGGATGCTGCCCCGGCCGCGCTGACACGGCGCACAACGGTTGCTTCGCTGCTGGCTTCGGGCAGCTATTTCACGCTGCATGCCGGGATCGACTGGCTGATGGCGGGTACCTTGCCTGCGACCCCGGCCCCGTCCGGTCTGGAATGGGCCGTGCTGGTGCTGGTTGTCGTGAGTTTCGGGCTGGTGGCGCTGGCGCAGGCCCTGTTCCCGCTCTGGGCCAGTCATCCTGCGGCGCAGGGGCTGCGCGTGCATCTGACCAACGGGCTATATGTTGCCACGCTGATCGACCGTCTGACCGGACGTCTGCCTGCGGCGCGGCTTTGACCTTTTTGCTGGAGGTTTCCTTATGAAAATCCCTCGTAATGCCAGTTTCGATACCCCTGTCATGGCGCAGATTGATGCGGCGCGGCGTGCCGCGCGGTTGATCCCGCCTGCCTTTCCGCTGAGTGCGACTGTCGCGGTGAACCCCTATCTGGGCCATTCCGGTGAAACGCTGGCCGAGACTGGCGCAAAGCTGGCGCGCGCAGGCGGTTTGCGTGTCACCCTGCCGCGTGCCCATTTTCGTGCAGCATGGGACAAGGGCGATCTGACGCATGATGATCTGGCCGCAGTACTGCCTGAGGGGATCAGCCTTGCTGAACTGGAAGCTGCACTTGCACGGGACGCGCAAGCACCCAAAGCACTGCCTTCGGTCGCCAATCTGGCGGCGGCAGCGAGCGGGATCGACTGGCCCGAGATCATTCAGGCCCGCATCGGGGTCTGGGCGGCGGGTTATTTTGATCAGGGTCAGGCGCTCTGGCCCGCGCCGAAAGGGCGCAATGCCTATGACGCCTGGCGCGGATTTGCCCGTCATGACCTGACACCGGAAATCGCCGGATTGACCGGGTTTTGCACCCGCGCTGCGGATGCACCCGACACGGCCACTTTCGCGCTTGTGCGCTGCGCCGACGCGCTTGGTCTGGGCGCTGACGCGCTGGAGAGCGCCGCGCATCGCTGGCTGGTGGGTCTGGGCGGCTGGGCGCAGGTTGCGCGGTGGAAACTGTGGCAGGCGGAACTGGAGGGCGGCAGCGATGATACGCTGACGGACCTGCTGGCCATCCGCATGATCTGGGATGTGGCGCTGCTGGAGAAATATCGCGACCAGATCGGCGCGGAATGGGCGCGGGTGGTGGTGGAACATGCGGCCCCTGCCCTGCCCGACCGGGATATGCTGATCGACGTGACTTTTCAGGCGGCACTGGAACATGCGCATCAACGACGGTTGCAGCGGCTGTTTGCAGACCCTGCCCCAATGCGGCGCGATGGTCGGCCAAAGTTGCAGGCCGCGTTCTGCATCGATGTGCGGTCTGAACGCTATCGGCGCGCGCTGGAAAGCTGCGATGCGGGGATTCAGACGCTGGGTTTTGCCGGGTTTTTCGGGCTGCCGCTGGCGCATAAACCGCTTGGGGCCTGCGCGCATGAGGCGCATTTGCCGGTGCTGCTGCGCCCGGCACTGGAAACCCGGCCCGATGTCGCCCCCGAGGCTGACACTGCAAGCCAGATCGGCGCGCGGGCGGCGCGCGCATGGGTGCGCTTCAAGCTGGCAGCCGTGTCCTCTTTCGCCTTTGTCGAGGCGACGGGGCCGCTGTATTTTGCCAAGCTTGCACGCGATACGCTCGGATTGCAGAAGGCGCAGGCCCCGGAACCTGCGCCGGTCATTGACGGGCTGGATGCGCAGGCGCGGGTCACGACAGCGGCCACGATCCTGCGCGCGATGGGGCTGACGCAGGATTTTGCGCCGGTGGTGCTGTTGGTCGGGCATGGGGCGCGGGTGACGAACAACGCCCATGCCTCGGCGCTGCAATGCGGTGCCTGCGGGGGCCATTCGGGCGAGGTCAGTGCGCGGGCGCTGGCCGGGCTGCTGAATGACCTGTCGGTGCGGCTGGGGCTGGTGGATATGGGTATCACGATCCCGTCCGACACGCGCTTTTTCGGGGCGCTGCATGACACAGTGAGCGATCAGGTGACGCTGTTCGACCCGCTGGGTTCGAAGGAAGCCGAGCTGCGGCGCTGGCTGGAGCGCGCGGGCGCATTGTGCCGGGCAGAGCGGGCGCAAAGCCTGTCGCATGCGGGCAAGGACGGCGCACGCCTGCCCGCGCGAATGCTGGACTGGGCCGAACCCCGGCCTGAATGGGGGCTGGCGGGATGCGCGGCCTTCATTGCCGCACCGCGTGACATCAGCCGGGGGCGGGATTTGCAGGGGCGTGCCTTTCTGCATGATTATGTCTGGGAGCGCGACGCGGAGTTCAAGCTGCTGGAATTGATCCTGACAGCGCCGGTGGTGGTGGCAAGCTGGATCAGCCTGCAATATTACGGGTCAGTCACGGCGCCGGACCTGTTCGGCGGAGGCAACAAGCTGTTGCACAATGTGGTTGGCGGTTTTGGCGTCTTCGAGGGTGCAGGAAATGCCCCGCGCACCGGGCTTGCATGGCAGTCGGTGCATGATGGTGAGAAGCTGATTCATGATCCCCTGCGGCTTTGCGTGATCCTGCGTGCGCCTGCTACCGCGGTAGATGAGATCCTTGAGCGGCATCCGCAGGTGAAAGCGCTGTTTGACAAGGGCTGGCTGTCCTTGATCCTGATGGCGAATGATGGGCGTTTGGGGCAGCGCTATCAGGGGGGCAAGTGGCACGCGCTTGCCCCGGTTGCGGGGCTTCGTGCGGTTGCCTGAGATCGGATTTGCGCCTTGCGTTCGGGACGCAGGGCGCTAGACCTTGGGTCGATGACACGCGCAGATGATCCCGCATTGGTCCGTCCCTATCCGACGCTCGCTGAAGCTGCGCGCGTCTGGGCCCGGATCGGGTTGCTGAGTTTTGGCGGCCCTGCGGGTCAGATCGCGCTGATGCACCGCATTCTGGTCGATGAAAATCGCTGGCTGGGTGAGCGGCGGTTCCTGCATGCCCTGAATTACTGCATGGTGCTGCCCGGACCGGAAGCGATGCAGCTTGCGGTTTATGTCGGCTGGCTGATGCATCGCACGCTTGGCGGGATCATCGCCGGGTTGTTTTTCGTGCTGCCCGGTGTTGTGGCCATCATGGCGCTGAGCTGGATCTATGCGCTTTACGGGGCGTTGGATTGGGTGGAGGCGGTGTTTTTCGGGCTGAAAGCGGCGGTGCTGGCCATTGTGTTGCAGGCGTTGTTGCGCATGGGCGGGAAAATCCTGACCCATCGCTCCCTGCTCGCGATTGCGGGGCTGTCTTTTCTGGCGATTTTCATGCTTGGCGTGCCGTTTCCGCTGATCATTCTGGGCGCGGGGCTGACTGGGCTTCTTGGGGCGCGGCTGGGGTCAGGGGCGTTTCGCGGCGGCGGTCAGGGTGTCGCGCGCGAGGCGGATGATGCAGACACCATCCTTGCGCTTTATCCCGAACGGCAGGCGGTCGCGCGTCCGGGCTATGCGATGCGGATCGCGGCGCTGTTTCTCGCGCTCTGGCTTATTCCGGTCGCGGCGCTGTTCATGCTGCTTGGTCCGGCCAATGTCTTTGCCCAGATTGCCGGATTCTTCAGTGTGCTGGCAGTTGTGACCTTTGGCGGGGCCTATGCCGTGCTGGCTTATGTCGCACAGGAGGCGGTGCAGAATTTCGGCTGGCTGGCAGCAGGTGAGATGCTGGACGGGCTGGCCATGGCGGAAACCACGCCGGGACCGCTGATCATGGTCACTCAATTCGTGGGTTTCATGGGCGCGTTGCGCGATTCGGGCGCGTTGCCGCCGCTTCTGGCGGCCACACTGGGCGGGTTGCTGACGACATGGGTCACGTTCACACCCTGTTTTCTGTGGATCTTCCTTGGCGCGCCCTATGTCGAGCGGCTGCGCGGCAATCAGCACCTTGCGGCTGCCTTGAGTGCGATCACGGCCGCCGTTGTGGGGGTGATCCTGAACCTGGCGCTGTGGTTCGCGCTGCATGTCCTGTTTGCCGAGTTCCGCCCGCTGCGCCTGTTCGGGATTGAAGGCGAAGTGCCGGCGGTCGCATCGGTGGACTGGATGGCTCTGGCGCTGGTGCTTCTGGCGCTGCTGCTGGCATTCGGGGCGAAAGTTGGACCCGTCACATTGCTTGCACTCAGCGCGGCGGCGGGGCTGGGGGTCCATCTTTTGACGTAACGTTCTGTTGCACTGGCGGGGTGTCGGCGGGAACCAGTTGTTCTGTTGCATGTTTTTTCTGGGCACGGGCGCTGTGCCCGAGAGATGTGACGAAGGAGCACAAGATGAAAACTCAAGTTTTTGCTGCTGGTATTGCCGCGCTGCTGGGCACCACGAGCCTTGCTCATGCTGTCCAGATTTCCGAGGTGGATGTCTCTGCTGATCTGACGACCATCGAGGATGCCCGCGCGGCCGAATTCTGGAACACGCTGGAGGCGGATCTTGAAGCCGCAGTCCTGAGCCGTATTGCCGATCGCATTTCAGAAGATGGCGCGCGGCTGGTTCTCAATATCGAGAGCTTTGCGATCGAGGATGCGCCCGAGAGCGGGTTCACGATTGACGCTGCAGCGCTGATCGGGCGCGTCCATGTGATTGACCTGAACAACAATGCGAATTTCGACTCTTACGAACTGAGCGTGAGTTTGCAGGGTATGAGTGTGACCGATGAGAGCGGCGCCGCGATGGTCGTGGCCGACATGCCCGATGAGATGGCCTATCAGACACTGGTCGAGGCTTTCGCCGATCATGTTGCCGAACGGCTGGACTGATTATCGAAGGGTTGATTTACCGGGGTCCATTTCGGCCCCCGGTTTGATTTTCAAAGCACAATCCGGCACTTGCCTTTGCGCATCTGTTCCCGCACGATGCCGCAAACCGTATCCGGGCGCGCCATGGAATTGATACTTGCAGGACTGGCGCTCTTTCTGGGCGGTGTGATGAAAGGCGCGACGGGTGCCGGTGCACCTGTGGTCGCCGCGCCTGCTCTGACAATGCTGTTCAATGTGCAGACGGCTGTCGCGGTGCTGGTCGTGCCCAATCTGCTGAGCAATATCTGGCAGGCCTGGCAGTTTCGCGCCCATGCGCTGGATCGCCGTTTCCTGCTGCTCTTTGCCGGGGGTGGGTTTCTGGGCGCGATCCTTGGCACCTGGCTGCTGGTTGTGCTGCGGCAGGAGTCGCTGGCGCTGATGGTGGCTTGCGCTGTCATTGCCTATATAGCGCTGCGCCTGTCGCGGCCTGACTGGGTTTTGCGGCGGGCCATGGCCGAGAGCGCTAGCGGCCCTGTCGGGCTGCTGGGTGGGGTCTTGCAGGGGGCGACGGGAATTTCTGCGCCTGCCTCGATCACCTTTCTGAACGCCATGCGCTTGCCGCGTCTGACCTTTATCGGCACGATTGCGATTTTCTTCGTGGCAATGTCGCTGGCGCAACTGCCTGCGCTTTGGGTTGTCGGGCTGATCGACCTGCGGAGTCTGGCGCTGGGGCTGGGGGCGCTGGGGATGATCGGTCTGGGCATGCCGGTCGGTAACTGGCTGGCACGGCGATGGTCGCCGCAGGCGTTTGACCGTGTGATGCTGGGATTGCTCGCGCTGTTGGCGCTGCGGCTGGTGATCGGGGTGGTGGTCTAGCCCTGAGGCTCTGACACCGGCAGGAACCCGGCATCCTGCGCCATGTCGAGTTCTGTCAGATCCGCAAGCGAGCCGAGGTTGAAGGCATCCAGAAACGCATCGGTTGTGATGAAACTATGCGGCGCACCCCGGCGCGGGGCGCGCGGGCCGGGGGCGATCAGCCCGCGCTCTGACAGGCGGCCAATGGCGTCGCGGCTGACCTCGCGGCCCAGAAGCTCGCGCAGATCGTCGCGGGTGACGGGTTGGTGAAGGGCGATGGCGACCAGCACGGTCAGGTCACGTTCGCCAAGGTTCAGTGCCTGATCGCCCACATCCGCAGCCGCCCGGATCACCGGACCAAAGGCCGGGCGGGTCCGCAAGGCCCAGGCCGTGCCGTGCCGCACGAGTTCATAGGGGCGGTCCGTCAGATCCGCGGCCAGATCTGCAAGCAACAGATCGAGCGAGGCCCCCTGCCCCACGATGCGCGCCAGATCTGCGCGCGCGACGGGCCGGGCAGAGGCGAAAAGCACCGCCTCGATCCGTTGCATCCAGTGGCGCCAGCGCAGATCGGGCGGCAGGTCGGACAGTTCGCGGTCAAACGCCTCGGTCATGGCTACAGCCCATAGAGGCGAAATGTATCGCGTCCGGTCAGTTCCTGCACCGCCCCAAGTTCCACCAGACGGTCGCAGAAACGCCGCGCTGCCCGGTCCGACATCAGCGGAACCAAGGCGCGCGAAGGCGCGAGGGCGTCGCGGGTCAGGAACAGGGCCATCGCCTGATCTGCGCCGCGCGCGCGCAGTTTGCGTCGGATCGCCTGTAGCATTCCGGCGCGGCGTGTCAGATCGCCTGCCATTGCAAGCGCAGTCCGGCTGCTGTGAATGATGGCTTGGGCGCAGGCCAGAGGCAGATCATCCGCGCGCTGCCGCAGATCCCGTCGCGAGAGGCCGAGGCCCAGAAGCGGAACGACATGCCGCCAGCCCAAAGAGCGTGCGAGTGCGGCATCGGCGAGTATCAGCGCGGTTGTTTCGCCCCGCGGGAAGTCCGCCATCACCGCCTGCGCGATCTGGGCCGCCTGCATGATGGGATTTTGCTTGGAGGGCGCTGCCCATGTTTCCAGTTGTGTTGTGCTGAGCGTGGGCAGGGCGCGGTGCAGATTGGCGGCAAGGACTGGTCTTTCGACTGCGCGCAGCCATGCCAGCGCAATGGCCCCTGCTGGACCCGGCGTTTCCCCCGGTCGCAGCAAGTGCACTTCATCGCGCATCTGTGCGCGGGATTCCGCGCGTCCTGTCAGTCGCGCGGCATGTTCTGCGGCCTCAAGCGCGAGTCTCGCGCGCCACAGCGGCTGTGGCAGGCCCGTTTCCTGTTGCGCCAGGTCCAGCATGGACAGGGCGGCCCCTGCTCCGAAACAGGACGCTTCCAGTCCGGCATGACGGGTATCTTGCACCCAATCGGGCAAGCGGGGGGACAGGTGTGGCGAGAGAGAGTCAGCAGATGTCATTCGCGGAAGGCTACGCAAATGCGGCGCTTCTTGCAATGATCCACTGCGCGAAGCGCCGTAACTTGCGGTGTGTTCGGGCTTGCCGATGGCTGTTGAATGGCCTTTAGTGCCCCTAGTTTCAGCGGCCTTGCGGAGCGTGCGCCGCACCAGCCTGTGCCTATCAATCAACGGAGGAGAACTGATGACCGAGACAAAAGCCGTTCAGTTTGACGCGCCCGGAGGACCGGAAGTGCTGAAAATGGTAACTGTGCCGCTGGGTGATCCGGGGCCGGGACAAGTGCGGGTCCGCCATCACGCCTGCGGGTTGAATTATATCGATATTTATCAGCGCTCTGGTGTCTATCCACTGCCCCTGCCGCATGTGCTGGGCATGGAGGGCGCAGGCGTGATCGAGGCCGTCGGAGAGGGGGTCACGCATCTGGCGGTGGGGGATCGTGTGGCCTATGCCAGCGCACCGCCGGGCGCCTATTGCGAGGCACGGGTGATGAACGCGGCACAGGTCTGTCGCCTGCCTGAGAACATTGATTTCTGCACCGGGGCGGCGATGATGTTGCAGGGGCTGACCGTGCAATATCTGTTCGAGCGCACGGTGCCGCTGAAAGCGGGCGATACTGTGCTGTTTCATGCCGCGGCCGGGGGTGTGGGTCTGATCGCGTGCCAATGGGCGCGCGCCAAGGGAATCCGGCTGATCGGCACGGCGGGCACCGACGAGAAATGCGCGCTTGCCAAGGCGCATGGCGCGTCCGAGGTGATCAATTACGAGCGCGAGGATTTCGTGACGCGCGTGCGGGATTTGACCGAGGGGCGCGGGGTCGATGTGGTGATGGATTCCATCGGTGCGGCCACGTTCGAGCGTTCGCTGGACAGTCTGCGACCGCTGGGCATGATGATCAGTTTCGGCAATGCCTCTGGCAAGGTGCCGCCGTTCGATCTGGGGATTCTGGGTGCGAAAGGGTCGCTGCAACTGACGCGGCCCACGCTGTTTACCCATATTGCGGATCACGCGACCTGTCAGGCCATGGCGGCGGATCTGTTCGCGATGGTCGAGAGCGGGCAGGTCAGAATCACGATTGGCGGCGAATATGCGCTGGCTGATGTCGCGCAGGCGCATCGTGACATGGAAGCACGCGCGACGACCGGCAGTCTGGTGCTGATCCCGTAGCTCAGGCTCAGAGCAGGGCTGACAATTCATCTGCCGCGCGCTTCAGTCGCGGCAGATGAGTATAGCCCTGCTCGACGGATATGCGCTGGGTTGGTCCCTGAAAGGCGATGGTCGCTGGCATCCGGCCATATTGGTCACGCAGGGGCATGGCGAAGGCGATCACGCCTTCGAGAAATTCCTCGTTGTCTACGGCGAATCCCTGTTCGCGTATTTTCGTGATTTCTGCGCGCAGGGCATCGGGGTCGGTGATCGTGTTGGGGGTCATCTGCACCAGATCGGCATTGCGCAGATAGCTGTCCAGACGCAGATTGCTGAGCGTGGAGAGATAGATCTTGCCGCCTGCCGTGCAATAGAATGGCACTTGTGCACCGACCGAGAATTGCACGCGCAGCGGCCATTCGGTTTCGACCCGGTCAAGATAGACCATCGCCTCGCGGTCGGGGATGGCGAAATTGCAGGTCTCGCCGATATCCTTGGCCAAGGCGCGCATGATTGCCAGGCGCGGTGTCCGCATCCGCATCGAAGACATGGTGGCCACGGCCAGCGAGCGCGTGCGCGGGCCGACGGAATAGGCCCGCCCGTCGGGTTCGCGCTGCAGGTAGCCCTCGGCTTCGAGCGTCTGGAACAGGCGGTGCAGCGTCGCCTTGGGCAGTTCCGTCGTGCCGGTCAGTTCGGTGGGTGTGACGGGTCCGCCACGCCGGACCACTTCCTCCAGCAAGGTCAGCAACCGCAGGGTGGTCGGGATCCGTTCACTGCGATCCTCGTCCTCCTCCGGGGTCGTGATCTGATGCGTCATGACAAGCACTCACCTTCTTGGCCCCTTCAGGGTCAGGTCAATACCAGTGATAGCCACGGAACGAAAGCCACCAGCAGCCACACGCCGATCAGCGCGACGATATAGGGCACGATATAGCCGAGAAGTCGCATATAGGGCACGCCTGTCACGCCGCTGGCGACATAGAGGTTCAGGCCATAGGGCGGCGTGATGAACCCGATGGAGCCACCGATCAGGAACACGACCGCGAAATGTACCGGATCGACACCGACACTGGCTGCAATCGGCGCAAGGATCGGGGCCATGATGATCGTGTTGGGCAGGCTTTCCAGCACCATTCCGGCGATGAACACGAAGAGCATGCACAGAAGCAGCACTGCATAATAGCCGCCGATTCCGGTCAGAAAGCCCTCGATTGCGTCCTTTGCGCCCAGAAGCGACAGGATCTGCTGCATTACCACGGAAATCCCGATCAAGGGCGCGAGCATCCCCGCGATCCGCGCCGAGTTCAGCACGACCGCAGGCAGATCACGCAGGCGGAAGCCCTCGACCAGCACCATCTCGACCCAGCCGGGGGTGCGCGTCAGATCCTCGCTCTCGCTCTGGCCACGGTTGATCAGCAGATAGAGCGGGCGCGAGATCAGGGCCACGAGGATACAGAAGCCCACAGTCACACCCGCCGCCTCGGTCGGAGAGAATTTACCAGTGTAGATCCCCCAGAGCACGAGGCCGATGGCGAAGAATCCGAGCCATGCCCCGAAAGCGGTGCGGATCATGCGGTTGATTTCCCAGCGGATCAGATGGCCCCAGCCATTCTTGCGGCAGATGATCCAGCAGGTGAACTGCATCCCCAGCACCATCAGCAGGCCCGGAATGATCCCGGCCAGAAACAGCTCGGAGATCGACAGGTTCATGATGAAGCCGTAGACGATGAAGATGATCGAGGGCGGAATGATGATCCCGACCGTACCCCCTGCCGCTGCTGTGGCGGCGGCAAAGCGTTCGTCAAAGCCGTTCTTGACCATGCGCGGATGCATCATCGCGCCGATGGTTGCGGTCGTGGCCGAGTTCGAGCCGGAAATGGCCGCAAACAGCCCGCAAGCGCCGATACTGGCCATCCCAAGCCCGCCGCGCAACCAGCCCAGACAGGCATAGGCAAAGGCCGAGAGGCGCTGCGCGATGCCCGAGCGGTTGATCAGATCGCCTGTCAGGATGAACAGCGGCATGGCCAGCAGTGCGAATGAGGTCGTGAAGACGGCAGAGAAGGCAAAGCCGATATTGTCGAGCGTCAGGTTGACCACGAAGCTCATGGCCACCACCCAGAGCGCGATCACCAGAAAGATCGGCACACCGAGGATGAACAGGGCCGTGGCCAGAAGCGAGTAGATCAGGGTCAGGGTTCCGTCGGTCATGGCGCTGATTTCCTATTCGCGGGCGAGTTCATTGGTCAGGCCGAATTCCTGCCCGGCGCGGTAATTGCGCACATCGGCAAGCAGATTTTCCAGCACACGGGCATAGAGGATCAGCCAGGCCACTGGAACGCAGATATAGAACCACCAGCGCATCACATTGTCGGTGCCAAGCATGATCTGGAAATTTGCGGCTGAATTGGCCGTCAGACGCAGGGTCGCAACCACGACGATCACGGCCATGACATACCACAGGATCGCATCGAGAAAGGACATGGCCAGCCGCGCCGTGGGCTGCATCATGGCGCGGACTTCGCCGAAAGACAGATGTGCGCGCAGTTTGACATTATAGGCGCAGCCGATCCATGTCAGGAGCAGGAACAGGTAGGGCGGCAATGTCGTGGACCATGCGGCCTGCACATTGAACACGAAACGGCGGATCACCTCGACGAAAATGATCATCGCGATGGCCATGTAGATGAAGAACATGGCCGTCGGTTCGAGATAGCGGTCAAGCAGCTTCACCTTGCGGAAGATCATCATGATGATCAGCGACAGCGGCAGGATCAGGAAACTGATCACCCAGTAGAATGAGGGATCGCGGAAGGCGCGCGTGATGCCGCGTGGTCTGCCATCCATCAACGCATCCCAAAGTGCGATAATCCCTGTCAGGACCTCTTCCATCGTCAGATGACCTTGCTGCTGTTACATGAGACAATATCTGCCACGGACGCAACGCGCCCTCAGATTTCGTCATGTGGAGATTTGTTGGAAAGCTGCCCGGCGCTGAGGCCGGGCAGGTGTCACGGGCGCTGGATCAGGATTTCCACCAGCGGCGCGGCTCGACATTCTCGACCAGCATATCGGCCGGAATTTCGCGCGCGACGTCATGGATGATCTGATAGGTGTCCAGACCACCGGACCAACCATTGATCCGGTCACGCCACTGTTCCCAGGCAGCCGGCTGGAACTCGGGCGAGCACATTTCCTCGGCCTCGCGCAGCGCTTCGGGTGACAGGAACGCATTGCGCACGCCATGTTCGTGGAAGATCGTGCCTTCTTGTTGCGGATTGGAGAAACCGACAGTATTCACCAGCGCGGCCTCATTGGCATATTGCGCCGCGATCTGCGCCAGATAGGACGATTCCATCACCGCATCCTGAAGATCGCCACCCAGCTTGTCGAAGCTTTCCGAGGACATGGCCGTGTGCTCAGTGCCGCAGAAGAAGCGCAGGTCAACGGCCTGCGAAACAACCGGCGACATATTCGCATAGGCCACCGCAGAAGCCCAGGTTTCGGCCCCGTCGATCAGACCCTGACGCAGACCGTCAAGGGTTTCTTCCCAGGCGATCGGGCGCGGGTTCAGGTTCATCATCTCCATCGCCAGACGACCAAGCTGCGTGCCTGTCACCCGGTTCGAGGTGCCCGCAAGTTCAGTGACGCTGGTCACGAGCGGGCGGTCACGCCAGTTGTTGCCCAGCATGATGCCGCGCAATTCGCAATGCGTGAACAGGAACTTGATACCATGCATCTCTTCCAGCGGCTCGCGGAAGACCTTGTTGCTGTCGGGATGATAGAAGAAGTAATATTGTGCGGCGCGGCTGGGGAAGACATAGGCATAGTCCAGCACGTTCATGTAGGGCGCGCCACCTGCCGAGTTCTGCGTCGAGGCCGAGTACAGGTCAACAATGCCTTCCATCGTCTTGGTGACGCAATCGAGCTGTCCGCAGATCTGGTTGTCGCCGATGAATTCGACGCGGATCTCGCCATCCGTGCGCTCTTCGATATCGCGGACGAATTCGAGGATGCCGTTGCGCTCGACCAGCAGGTTGCGCGCATTGAAGCCGGCAGCACCGTAGCGCAGAGTGTGGCGGGCTTCCTTGGCGAAGCGCTTGTCATAGGCTGACTCGACTGCCTTTGCCAGACTGGGCAGCGTGATCACCCCTGTCATGCCGCCAAGAGCAAGCATGGTTGAGCTCATCCCGAAACGTTGAGTGATACGCAGAAAATCCCGGCGTGAAATGCCGGAGAGGTCTCGTTTAGTCATGGTCTCCTCCCTGAGTTTTGACTAAGCGGCGATTGTCGGTAATGTCTATTATTGAGACTTGTGGTTTCAAAAAAGCATCTGTATCTCTATGTGTCAAGCGAATTTGCATCGAAGATCAGGTCTGGGAGGGGCAGATGTTCGACCATGAGGCAGATGTCATCATCGTGGGGGCTGGATCGGCTGGCTGCGCGCTGGCCAACCGTCTGAGTGCCAACCCGAAACTGCGCGTGCTTTTGCTGGAGGCGGGTGGGCGCGATCTGAATCCCTGGATCCATGTGCCGGTCGGCTATTTCCGCACGATGGGCGATCCGGCGCTGGACTGGTGCTATATGACCGAGCCCGATCCGGGTCTGAACGGGCGCCGCCTGCCCTGGCCGCGCGGCAAGGTGCTTGGGGGCTCGTCCTCGCTGAATGGGCTCTTGTATGTGCGGGGCCAGCCTGAGGATTATGACCGCTGGCAGCAGATGGGCAATCCCGGCTGGGGTTGGGATCAGGTGCTACCCTATTTTCGCCGGTCCGAGGATCAGGAGCGTGGCGAGGATGCGTTTCATGGCACAGGCGGCCCGCTCTCGGTCAGCAATGCCCGTCTGTCGCGCCCGATCTGCGATGCCTGGGTCCAGGCGGCACAGGCGGCGGGGTATCCGTTCAACCCTGACTATAACGGGGCGACGCAGGAAGGTGTGGGCTATTTCCAGCTTACCAGTCGCAACGGGCGGCGGTGCAGTTCTGCCGTGGCCTATTTGAACCCCGCGCGCGGTCGCGCGAATCTGCAAATCCTGACCCATGCGCAGATCACGCGCATCCTGTTCGAGGGCAAGCGGGCCATCGGGGTGGAATGGCGTGGTGCGGATAGTGCGCTGCATACCGCGCGCGCGCATGGTCGAATTATCCTGTCGGCAGGGGCCATCGGCTCGCCGCAGATCCTGATGTTGTCGGGGATTGGCAATGCCGATCATCTGCGCAAACTCGGGGTCAGCCCGCGCGCGGATCTGCCCGGTGTGGGGCGCAACCTGCAAGATCACCTGCAGGCCCGGCTGGTGTTCCGCACCAGAAAGCCAACGCTGAATGACGAAGTCCGCAACCCGATCGACAAGGTGAAGATCGCGCTCAGATATGCGATCAACCGGACCGGGCCGATGACCATGGCGGCCTCGCTGGCGGCGGGCTTTCTGCGCACATCGTCCGATCTGGCGACACCGGATATCCAGTTCCATATCCAACCCTGGTCGGCGGACAGCCCCAGCGAAGGGGTGCATGATTTCTCGGCTTTCACCGTCTCGGTCTGCCAGTTGCGGCCAGAAAGCCGGGGCCATCTGGAGCTTGCCAGTCCTGACCCGAATCGCGCGCCGTTGATTCACCCGAATTATCTGGCCACACCTACGGATTGCCGTACCATCGTCGAAGCTGTGCGCATCTCGCGCGAGATTGCCCGTCATGCGCCGCTTCGTGACGAGATCCGGGACGAGTACAAGCCCGGTGACGGTGTTCTCGACAGCGATGATGCCGCGATCCTGAACTGGGTGCGCAACAGCGCGACGACGATCTTTCATCCGACCGGCACCTGCAAGATGGGCCCGCAGAGTGACCCGAGTGCTGTCGTGGATGCGCGTCTGCGCGTGCATGGGATCGAGGGGTTGAGCGTGGCGGATTGTGCGATCATGCCGGAAATCGTGTCAGGCAATACCAATGCGCCTGCCATCATGATCGGTGAGAAGCATAGCGATATGGTGCTGGAAGACCTGCGCGCCGGGATCTCCGTTACTGCTTAGAAAATGAAAACGCCGCGAGGGATGCTCGCGGCGTTTCTTGTCTATACAGCCTGGTTGGCTTATTCCATATCCGCCTGACGTGCCGCCTCGATGGCTTCATTGGCTGCGGCTGCGTGGGCCATGAAGCTGTCCAGCACTTCCGGACCATGCGGTACATTGTTGCGGAACCAGTCGAATGCCGGATCGGCCGCATCCTTGAACATGGCTTTCTGCTCGTCCGTCGGCACATAGATTTCGCCGCCTGCTGCGCGGAATGCCTCATAAGCGGCGATTTCCTTGCGCTTGGGGCTGGCAAAGGTGGCCTGCTGAAGGGCATCGAACCCGTCAAGGATAATGCGCTTATGCGCGTCCGACATGCCCATGAAACGGTCATTGTTCATCCACCAGAACGCGCCCATGTAGCTGTGATTGTCCAGCGTCAGGTATTTCAGACCGGCATCGGTGAAGCGCATGTTCATGATATCCGTGATCCCGTTTGCCGTGCCTTCAACCACACCGGTTTGCAGAGAGGTGAAGAGTTCGGGCCATGCAATCGGCGTGGGGGCCATGCCAAGCGCTGTTGCAAGTGTCTGGGGCAGGTCTGCCGGAACCGTGCGCATTTTCATGCCGACCAGATCAGCGGGGGTTTCGACGCGGCGCAGCGTGTTGGCATAGCCGCGCCAGCCGCCGGTATTGCCAATGGACATCAGCCGGATCAGCCCGTCGCTGTCGGCCAGCGCAAGATCACGGATTTCGCGCGTGAAGCTGGTCTGGGTCAGGATGTATTCCGCCTCACGGTCGCCATCCATCAGATAGGGCAGATCGAGCACCTGGATATAGGGAAACAGACCCGCAGCGCCGCCCGAGGTGGACACGAAAATGTCGATTGAGCCATCGGCGACACCGGCCAGACACTCATCGCCGCGGGTGCAAAGCTGGGTGCCGATGAACAGGTCTACAGCAATCGCGCCGTTGGACGCGTTCTCGACGAAGTTCTTGAAGACCACAAGGCCGTCATAATCCTCGTCATCTTCATTGGATGTTGCGGTTGCGCGCAGGGTGATGTCCTGCGCGAAAGCCGTCACGGGTGCCGCCAGCATCGTGGCCACGAGCAGCGATTTCAGGGTTGTCTTCAACATTGTGGTTTTCCTCCCTTTGGATGTTTGAAGATCATTGAACGAACCCGAACAGACGCGGCACTGTCAGCGTCAGCGCGGGGATGAAGGTAAGCAGGAAGATGACCGCGACCTGCACCGCCAGAAAGGGCAGAATCGCTTTCGACAGGGTTTCCAGCCGCAGACCGGAAACCGACGATGTGACGAACAGCACAAGTCCCATCGGTGGCGTGAGCAACCCGACAGTCAGGTTCACCGCCATGATGATCGCGAAATGCACCGGATCGACACCCAGTTCGATGAAGATCGGCCCAAGGATCGGCCCGAGGATGATGATCGCGGGGCCTGCATCGAGGAACATGCCGACGATGAACAAGAGCAGGTTGATCAGGAACAGCAGGATCAGCGGATTGTCCGACAGCGCAAGGATGATGCCCGCCATCTGTTCGGGTGTGCGGGCAAGGGCCGCCACGGTCTTGAAGGCCATTGCGGCACCGACCAGCAGCAGCACCACTGCAGAGGTGATCCCCGCGCGGGTCAGCACATCGGGAATATCCTGCACTTTCAGCGAGCGCATGATGAACAGCGAGACAATCAGCGCATAGCCCACGGCCACGGCGGCGGCCTCTGTCGGGGTCATGATGCCGCCAAGGATGCCGCCCAGAATGATGACCGGCGTCATCAGCGGCCAGAAGGCGCGCAAACTCGCCTGACCGCGTTCGCCCCAGCTTGCGCGTTTGGTTGCTGCGGGCAGTTCATACTTGTCGGCCAGAAGTGCGACGGCAACCATAAGACCCACGGCCATCAGGATACCCGGCACGATCCCTGCAAGGAACAGCGCGGCGACGCTTTCGCCCATCACATAGGCATAGATGATCATGATGCCCGAGGGCGGGATGATCGGGCCAATGATGGAACTGGCGGCGGTGATCGCAGCGGCAAAGCGCTTCTTGTAGCCGTTCTTTTCCATCGCCGGGATCAGCATGGAGCCGAGTGCCGAGACATCTGCGACCGCAGAACCCGACATGCCCGCAAACAGCATCGACGACAGCACATTCACATGCGCCAGACCACCCCGGAAATGCCCGACAAGCGCCTGGCTGAACTCGACCAGCCGCAAGGTGATGCCGCCCCGGTTCATCAATTCGCCCGCCAGCATGAAGAAGGGAATGGCCATCAGCGGGAAGCTGTCCATGCCATTATAGACATTGCGATACAGAAGCGTGATGTCGCGCTCCATCCCTGACAGGTACAGCAGGATGCCAGGCGCGGCCAGAAGCGCGAAGAAAACCGGCAATCCAAGGAACAGGAAGACCAGAAAGACGGGCAGGAAGAAGCTCAGCATGTCATTCGGCCCCCAGAACCACTTGATCGGAAATTTCAGGCAGGTCTGCACTGCGCCCGAGAAGCGAGATCACCTCGCGCAGCATCAGTTCGAGCGTGACCGAGATCAGCGCGCCGATGCCCACCAGCATCGAAGTCATCTGCCAGCTTTTCGGCACTTTCTTCCAAGTGGACAGATCCCAGCTTGTCGGAATGTTCAGGCTGTCGGTGCCGAACCGCCCGGCCAGACCCGTGACTTCACGCAGGCCGATCTGCCAGGCCTTGTAGAGGATGATCAATGCGAGGCTGAACAGTGCCAGTGTCAGCAGGTGACGCAACAGGCGCGGAAGCAGCACGACCAGCAATTCGATGGCGACAAAGCCGCCGCGCCGATAGGCCGTGCCGATCATCAGCCCTGCCGACCACAGCATCAGGAAGCGCGAGGCTTCCTCGGGCCAGGGCAGTGCAGTGCCGATGATGTAGCGGAAAAACACCTGTGCGAGGATAAAGACGACCATCAGCAAGATGCAGAACGCCCCAAGCCAGCGCCCCAGCGTAAGGGCGCTGGCATTGACCAGTGCAAACAGTCGTGACAGGCCAATAAGCACCTGCATCCGTGGCTCTCCTCCCTGTTGCGACCCCCCTCTCCCAAAGGGTGTCGGTTGCGTTTCAGCCCAAGGGGCTGAACCCGCCATAATGTCCCTGACTGAAGATCAGGGGTGCCCCCGGCCGACAGGCCGCGCGCAGAACTTCGCCCACGATGATCACATGATCACCGCCCTCATGAGTTGCGTGCTGGCGGCAGTCGAAGCGCGCGAGCGCCTGCGACAGAACCGGCACGCCCTCTGGCGTCAGGGTGAAATCGAGACCGTCAAAGCCCGGTCCGCCGCGCACGAAACGCCCCAGAAGCCCATGCGCGTCACGCGGCATGACATGGATCGCGTAGTGCTGTGCGGCCAGATAATGCGGAAACCGCTGCGAGGATTTCGCGGGCGACCACAGGACCAGCGCCGGGTCGAGCGAGACAGCTGCGAAGCTGTTGGCGGCAAAGCCCATCGGCCCTGCGCTGCTCTGGATCGTCACCAATGTGACCCCGGTGGCGAACTGCCCCAAGGCATCGCGGAACGCCCGCGATGTCTCGGGGCCGGGGACAAACTCCATGGGTTGCATCTGTCCACCATCCGCCATCACGCCACCTCGCGTCCCAAGGCGAGCGTATAGAGTTCAAACCAGGTCTGCCGGTCCATCTGGACTTTCAGCGCATCGGAAATTTGCGCGATCCGGCCGAGATTGTTCGTGCCCATCACCGGCAAAATCCCTGACGGATGATGCAGGAGCCATGCGACAGCCACCGCGCTCCAATCGGCGCCGACATCGGCCCCGATCGTGTCGAGTTTCTCGCGCATTGCGCCGGGCTTCGACAGCGCGCCGCCTGCCAGTGGCGACCATGCCATCGGCGCGATCCGGTGCTGGTGCAGATAGGCGATATCGCCATTTACGAAGGCTTCATGCGCCGACAGGCTGAGTTCGATCTGGTTCGTGACCAGCCGCGCCGTCATTCGCGATTGCAGCAGGTCCATATCCCACGGGCGGAAATTCGACACGCCCACAGCGCGCACCTTGCCACTCGACACAAGCCCATCCAGCGCAGCACCCGTTTCATCGGGGTTGATCAGCGGATCGGGGCGGTGGATCAGCAAAAGATCGATGCGGTCCGTCGCCATGTCGCGCAGACTTGCCTCGACCGAGGCTGTGATATGCGCGGCAGAGGTGTCGTAATGCTTGATCCGCGCGCCCGAGTGGCGTCCGACCGGGGCCACGATATCGCATTTCGTGACAATCTCGATCTGGTCGCGCAATTCGGGCGCGGCTTTCAGGGCCGCGCCAAAGATCGCCTCGGCGGTATAGCCGCCATAGATATCGGCCTGATCCATCGTGGTGATGCCCTGTGCAAGACAGGCTTCCACCTTGGCCTGCACATGCGCGGGGCTGGTATCCATGTCATCGCCCAGCCGCCACATGCCATAGACAAGGCGCGAGAGGGACAGATCGGCGGTCAGTTCACTACGTTCCATTAACGGCGGGGTCCATTTCCAAGCGGTGTTGCGGGGGTTTCGGCGGGCACACGGCCATAGGCATGGGGCAGCGAGACGGTGTTGAGATGCGGCATGACCTTGGTGCCGAAAATCTCGGCCTCGTCATGGTGCGGGTAGCCGGAGAAGATGAAAGCACGAATGCCCATCTTGCGGTATTCTTCCAGCTTGGTGAGCACCTGATCGACCGAACCGACCAGCGCTGCCCCACAGCCGGAACGCGCGCGCCCGACCCCGGTCCAGAGGTTTGGTTCGGCATAGCCATATTTGTCCGCCAGTTCCCGTGCGCGGGCCTGATGTGACACGCCCAGACTGATACTGTCATGCGCCCGGTCGCGGATCAGTTTGCCGTATTCATCATCGAGCTTGCTGGCGATATGATCGGCATATTCGCGCGCCTCGGCTTCGGTGTCGCGCACGATCATATGCACGCGCAGGCCGTAATCGAGCGTCCGGCCATGCGCTTCGGCGCGGGCATGAACGTCGCGCATCCGCTTTTCCAGCATCTCGCGCGGCTCGGGCCACATCAGATAGACGTCGCATTGCGCCCCGCAGAGTTCCAAAGCGTCGGGCGAATAGCCGCCGAAATAGAGAAGTGGCCCGCCATTCTGCTGATAGGGCCGCGCAGGGTCCGCCGTCAGCTTGCTGATCTGGTAGATCTCGCCGTCATATTCGATCTCGTCGCGGGTCCATGCCTGGCGCAGGATCTCGACCACCTCGTGGCTGCGCTTGTAGCGATAGGCGCTTTCCGCCACTTCACCGGGGAAATCGCTTGAGATCACATTCAGCGTCAACCGCCCCTTGAGCATGTGATCGAGCGTTGCCACGGTCCGCGCGAGCATGACGGGCTGCATCTCGCCACAGCGAATCGCGGCAAGGAAGTTGATGCGGTCGGTGATCGGCGCGCAGCCCGCCACGAAAGAGAGCGTGTCCTGCCCGACCTGATAGCTGGAGGGGCACAGGATATTGCGAAACCCGTTCTTTTCGGCGGTTTTCACGATGCTGGAGCAATGTTCCCAGCTTGAGCGCAGGCGTCCGTCGGGCACGCCGAGATATTCGTAATCATCCGAGCAGAGCGCTGCGAACCAGCTGACCTCTGCCCCGTCCAGATCGGCCGAAGTGACGGGCACGATACTCATGAAATTCTCCATCCCCCATGTATCTTTTCGCTTGCTAGCACCTTGGATTTAGTAAATCAATAGTGTATCAATTTTTGTTTTCGGAATGGTGGACGATCCGATGACCCAACTTGGCGCGCTGCCTCTTCATATACAGATCACGGAGCTGATGATCCGGGATATCGCCGCCGGACGGCTGGTCGATGGAGAGCGGCTGGCGCCTGAGCGCGAGATGGCGGCCGGCTATGGGATCGCGGTCGGCACGCTGCGCAAGGCACTGGCAAGCCTGCAGGAAAAGGGCTTGCTGGAGCGGGTGCAGGGGTCCGGCAACTACATTCGCGCCAAGGCTGATACCGATTCGGTCTACGCGTTTCTGCGGCTGGAACTGGCCGAAGGGGGCGGCTTGCCACAAGCGCGCGTGCTGTCTGTGGATCGCCTGCCCAAAGACCCCGCCCTGCCCGATTTCGGCCCTCACCCGGAAGGCCATCGAATCCGCCGGTTGCGGTTTCTGTCGGGCACTGTCGCAGCTGTCGAGGAAATCTGGCTGGATGCCAGCCATGCCGAGCGTCTTTCCACGGCGGAACTCTCTGAATCGCTCTACTACTTCTATGCCACGCGCCTGAACCTGCGCATTGCGCGGGCCGAGGATCGCGTGGGACAGGGGCCGCTGCCCGATTGGGCGCCGCAGGAATTCCCGCATGCACCGGGCACGCCCCTGCCCCTGATTACCCGCATCAGCCACGGCCATGAAGGCACGCCCGTCGAGGCGTCCTGGACCTGGTATGACCCTGAGCGGGTTCGCTACACTGTCAGACTCAAATAAGGACATGACCTTGGAACAGATACGATATGGCATCATCGGCTGCGGCATGATGGGTCAGGAACACCTGCGCAATCTGGCGCTTGTCGAGGGGGCGGTGGCCGCCGCAATTTTCGAGCCGGACGCCGCCATGCGCGCGCAGGCGCAGGCTTTTGCCCCCGAAGCAGAGATGGTTGCCTCGGTCGAGGCGCTGCTGGCCGTGCCCGGACTGGATGCGCTGCTGATCGCCAGCCCCAATGACCTGCATGTGCCGCAGATCCGTCAGATCGCCGCGACGCGCCCCTTGCCCTTGCTGGTCGAGAAACCGGTTTTCACCGACCCGGCGGATTACGATGCGCTGATGGCGCTGGACTATCCCGCGCCGATCTGGGTGGCGATGGAATATCGTTACATGCCGCCCGTTGCCGCACTGGTGGAACAGGCGCAGGGTATCACCGGCGGCATCAAGATGCTGACCATCCGCGAGCACCGTTTTCCGTTTCTGGAGAAGGTGGGCGACTGGAACCGTTTCAATGCGCGCACAGGCGGCACGCTGGTCGAGAAATGCTGCCATTTCTTCGACCTGATGCGGCTGATACTGCAGGACAACCCGGTGCGGATCATGGCCTCTGGCGGGCAGGATGTGAATCACCGCGACGAGATCTATGATGGCCAGCCCTCGGACATCTGGGACAATGCCTATGTCATCGTTGATTTTGCGGGTGGCGCGCGGGCGATGCTGGAACTGTGCATGTTCGCCGAAGGGGCGCGCTATCAGGAAGAAATCACCGCTGTCGGGCCAGAGGCGCGAATCGAATGTCTGGTGCCGGGGCCGGGGCGGTTCTGGCCTGAACATCTGGGCGCACCGCCCGTGCCGCAACTGATTGTCAGCCCGCGCAACCCCAAGGGACCGCGCCTGATCGAAGTGCCGGTGGATGCGACGTTGCTGGAAGCGGGGGATCACAATGGGTCCACATTCTACCAGCACGACCGTTTTGCGAAACTCGTGCGCGGGCGCGGCAAGGTCGAGGTCGGGCTGTCCGACGGAATGTGGGCTGTGCAGATGGGGCTGGCCGCGCAACAGGCCGCGCGGACCGGGAAAGTGGTGCATCTGGACGCGGCGGGGCGGATCTTGGCAGAATAAGCAGGCTTGCCCTTGTGGCCTGTCGCGCCAGATAGTGCGTCAGGCCACAAAACGGGAACGCCATGCTGAACGCACCCCCCATCACGACCGGACAGGCGCTCGCGCTTTTGCGGCAGGGCTGGCAGGCGCAGAGTGCAGGGGATCTGCGCGCAAGCTGGATGCTGCATGGCCGCCCCGGCATCGGCAAGACCGAGATCGTGCAGACGCTGGCGCAAGAGATCGGCGCGAAACTCTATGACCTGCGGCTGACCACGGTGGAGCCGCAGGATCTGCGCGGTCTGCCGTTTTTCGACATGGAAACGCGCCGCACGGTCTGGTTTCGCCCCGAAGACCTGCCCGACGATCCTGCACAACCTTCGATCCTGTTTCTGGACGAATTGACCTCTGCCGCGCCGCATTTGCAGCCCACGGTCTACGGGTTGTTGCAGGAACGCCGCGTGGGGGCGCATGTGCTGCCCGTCAGTTGCCTTGTCATTGCGGCGGGGAATATGGTCGAGGACGGCGCGATTGCCTATGAGATGGGCACGGCGCTGTCGGACCGGCTGATCCATCTGCATCTGATCGCGAGTGCGCAGGACTGGATCAGCAGCTATGCGCTGCCGCAGGGGCTGGACCCTGCCGTGATTGCCTTTATCCGCACCCGTCCCGATTGTCTGGACACGACAGAGACTGCGTTGCGCGAGGGCGAGATGATCGCCTGCACCCCGCGCAGTTGGGCGCGGGTCTCGACACTGATGCAGGCGCTGCCGGATCGGACGTTGCGCAATATCGCGATTGCCGGTGTGGTGGGCGAAGCGGTCGCCGCCGAGTTCCGCCTGATCTGCGAGGATATTGCCGCGACGGTGCAGGTCGATGCGCTGGTCGAGGCACCGACACGCGGGCGCACCCCGCTTTACCCCCGTTCGCTGCATGGCATGACCGCGCTGACCTATGCGCTGGTGGCGCGGGCCGATGCGGGCAATCTGGCTGCGATCATCGACATCATGGCCGAAATCCGCAAACTCGGCCGCGACCTTGGGGCACCGTTCGAGGCCATGCCGCTGGCCGAATTGGGAACGCATGGGTTCGAATTGCTGATTGCCCGCGCGCTGGAGCAGGGGTGGCAGGAAACTTTCCTGACCTCGCGCGCCTATGCGGATTACGCCAAGGAACGCGAAGAGGCGGGTCTTGCGTGATGCGGCCCATTCCCGCCGCGCCACGGCTGCGCTACAGGCCCTGAGCGAACTGGACCCGGCGCTGGCCGCGCTCTCGCTCTGGTGCCGGCACCGCGATGATGACATGACCGACGGGATTGAGACGCATGGGGTCGAAATCCGCTATGGCCCGGATTACGCCACCCTGCCCCGGCATTTGCAGATCGGGCTGGCCGGTCATCATATACTGCATGTGGCGCTGCAGCATCCGTCCCGCATGACGGCCATGCAGGACAGGCTCGGGGCTGAGTTTGACCCTGAAATCTGGCAGATCGCCTGTGATGCCATCGTCAACCAGACGATCCTTGCAAGCGGTCATGCGCTGCCGCGCCCCTGCGTGACGCTGGAAACCCTGCTCGGCACGGCCAGCCCGACGGCGCTTGCCGCATGGGATGCAGAACGCCTGTATTTCCGGCTTTATGCTTCGGGCGGGCCGGGGCGCGGGCCACTGAAATCGAAAGCGCGCGAGAACGGGTTTCGCCCGGATCTGTCCCCCGGCACCGGAGTCGAGGCGGAGGGTGCAGGCCCAGATGAGGGGGACTGGCGCGGACATCTGGCGCGCGCCATGGCGCTTGGGCGCGCGGCGGGGCTGGGTCTGGGCAATCTTGGCACGCGTCTGGGCGACCTGCCGCGCCCCAGAGTGCCTTGGGAAATGGTGCTGCGCCGCTGGCTGACGCGCACCACCCTGCGCCGCCCTGCCCCTGCCCCTTTGCAACCCGCGCGGCGCTGGCTTGCGCTGGCCGGTCACGCGCTGGAACAGGGCGCATCGCCGCCGCCATGGCAGGCCAATCTGAACGCGCCGCAGCCGCAGCCGAAACTGATGATCGCGATTGATGCTTCCGGCTCGATCCCGAAACCCACGCTGGCGCGGTTCTTTGCCGAAACAGCCAGCGCTGCGCGCCGGTTGCGCGCTGCCTGCACAGTGGTCGTCTTCGATACCGCCATCCGGCACGAGGTCGGGCTGGACCCGGCCAACTGGCGCCAGACCCTTGCAGCGCTGCCCCTGCCCGAAGGGGGCGGCACGGATTTTCGCCCGGTTTTCCAGCGGGCGGGTCAGATCAGACCCTCTGGCCTGATTCTGCTGACCGATCTTGACGGGCCGATGCCGGGGACCGCCCCGCGTCTGCCAGTGCTCTGGGCCTGTTGCGAAGTGGACGTGCCGGAACCGCCCTTCGGGCGGGTGCTATCCCTGCTGCGCTGAGCGCGCGGCCATCAGCGCGGCCATTCTTGCATGGGCCGAGACAGTGGCAGGATCGAAAGTCAGGTCATGCACCTCGATCTTGCGGGCAAGCCCGATCTTCTGAAGCTGGCGCTCGGTCAGGGGCTCGGAAAAGAGTGTCTCTGCGATCATTGCCCGTTCGCGCGGATCAAGCGCCAGCAGATCCGGCCCGTCGTCGGACTGGACCGAGACCAGCGACAGCGGTGCCACGCGCATCAGTTCCGACTGTTCGATCACCAGATGCAACCGGCCCGATACAAGCCCGCGCCCGGCCGCGATATTTCCGAGAATTTGCCGGGCACGCTGGCGCAGCAGGTCAAGCCCCGCGTCCGCCGTGTCACCCGAAACAAGACCCCCACGCTTTTCGCGCGGCACGCGCATGAACTTTGCCTCGAACAGATGAATCGCGACCAGCATCAGGACCGGGGCTTGCGCGATGACGATGGCATAGTCCGGCCAGACAAGGGCCGCGATGACGAAAGGCGCGAGCACCAGCCCGTAGCGCAGCACTTCGGTTTCGAAGATCACCCGCG
>JAFIEM010000129.1 GCA_020832555.1 Natronohydrobacter sp.
ATCAGCCCAGAAACTCTTCGCAGGTGCAGCCTCACCGACGTGGAGGGCGGAAAGCCGCACCTGATGGCATTGCAGCATTGCGAGCGCAGCATCTTTCAAAAGCGGCCGGTCACTGTGGCATGTGTGATGTGTGACCAGCAGTGGATCACAAAAGCTCGAATAGAAAAGTCAGACTTCGAAAAAAGCCATAGGTGCTCAACGGCCCAAATTAACCGTCTGCGTTGGGCCAGTTGTTGCGGTGCGCAGGGCCCCTTTTTCGCGACACTGCTTCACTTGAAACGAAGGGCACAGTCCTACGCGCAAGCGCTCCAGAGAAACAAGCTCAACGCGGAAGAATGCTCTGCCCAGTCTCAGCCCAGTCTTTAAGGAACATCTGCAGTCCGCTTGTTGTTAACGGATGACTGGCGAGTTTATCAATTACCTCTGGGGGCATAGTGGCCGCATCAGCGCCAATGCGGGCTGCCGCAGAAACGTGATTGGGCGTGCGCAATGACGCTGCAAGGATATGCGTGTCAAGTTCAGGATAATTGTCGTAAATCACGCGAATATCCTGCAAGAGGTCTGTGCCATCCAACCCGATGTCATCAAGCCTGCCAACGAATGGCGAGATGAAGGTCGCACCCGCCTTGGCTGCAAGCAACGCCTGGTTCACAGAGAAACACAGGGTGACATTCGTGCGGGTCCCCTCTGAGGAAAGCTGTTTGCAGGCCCGCAAACCGTCCACGGTCAGAGGAAGCTTGACGCAGATATTCGGGGCGAGATTGCGCAGGATATCCGCCTCGCGCATCATCTGGTCAAATTCAGTTCCTGACACTTCTGCAGAAACAGGACCCTCAACCAATGCAGCAATCTCTGTAACCACGTCAAGAAAGGGACGGCCGCTTCGGGCGATCAGCGTGGGATTTGTTGTCACCCCATCAATCAGACCAGACCGCGCGAGGCGTTCTATCGCTGCAATGTCAGCGGTATCGGCAAAGATTTTCATGCAGTCTCCATTTGATGGCAAGTTCCGGATTAGCCCGGTCGGCCTTGATCAGGCGTCAAGGTAAGGTCGGCAGATATGCTGTTTTCAAGCACATGCCGCGCATTCCTGAGGTCGTTCCCATGGGCCTTCTGAAATGCCGCCTCAACCGATAGGCCGTGCGAGACCCAGCGATCAATCAAACGCTTTTCGAGGATTTCAAAAGATGGCTTCAACATGACGGTTGCGTCCAGGAGGCTGCGCAACTCTTCCCAAGGATGCTGCTGCAATAACAGATAGTTGCCCTCGACAACGATGGTGGTCGCTTCAGAGCCCACTGTCCCGGCATCTTGCAATGTGCAGTCGGCGCTTCGGTCAAACAAAGGAAAGCTTCTTGCTATGCCTCTAGCCTGAAGCTCGGCCACTTTCGCAACAAAACCGCGCGCGTCAAATGTTTGAGGCGCGCCCTTCATGGGGCGCAAGGAAGCGCGGTCCAATGTCTCGTTGTCCAGATGAAAGCCATCCATGGGCACCAGCGCTGCCTGCCCGGGCTCACGCGCATTCAACTGCGCAACAATCTGTTCCGCAAGTGTCGACTTGCCTGAACCTGGTGGTCCTGCAATTCCGATCATCTTGCGCTGACCCTTGCGAAGTTCTGTCCGCTCGACAAGATCCAGCACAGCAGCAGTATTGGAATCGACATCACGCATAGTTAGGCCGATTGCCCTATCTCGTCGGCACTCATGGCTCCGGTCATCAAGGCAACCGCGTCAGACATCTTGCAATCGCCCGGATTGACGACACATAGCCGCCGCCCCAGCCGATGAATATGAATGCGGTCAGCGACTTCAAAGACATGGGGCATGTTGTGGCTGATCAGGATGATCGGCATCCCCTTTTCCTTGACGGTCAGGATCAGATCCAGGACTTTTCGGCTTTCCTTGACACCCAGGGCCGCTGTCGGTTCATCCATGATGATCACGCGTGACCCGAAGGCGGCAGCCCGTGCCACGGCGACGCCCTGACGCTGCCCACCTGACAATGTTTCGACCGCCTGATCGATGCTCTGGATGGTCATAAGGCCTAACTCTGAGAGCTTCTCGCGTGAAAGCTGACGCATCCTTGCCTTGTCGAGCTGTTTGAACACACGACCCATCATGCCGGATTTCCGGATTTCGCGGCCCATGAACATATTATCTGCAATGGACAGGGCCGGAGACAGGGCAAGTGTCTGGTAGACCGTCTCGATTCCGTATTCCCGCGCTCCGATGGGCGAAGAAAACCGGACCGATTTCCCTTCCACAAGTATCTCGCCCTCATCGGGTTGAATTGCCCCCGAAAGGGCCTTGATCATCGAGGACTTGCCGGCGCCATTATCGCCGATAACCGCAAGAACTTCGCCCGGATAGAGATCAAAATCGCATCGATCCAGCGCCGTGACACGGCCATAGCGTTTGACCAGGCCGCGGGCCGACAGGATTGTTTGTTTTGTCATAGGCTTGCCTTTCTGATGCGCTGATCCACACCGACGGCAAGAATGATCAGCAACCCGATGAGCAGATAGGTCCATTGTACATCCAGCCCTAAAAGGCGGAGCCCAAGTGTAAACACACCCACAATCAGAGCCCCGAACAAGGTGCCTGCAACTGATCCGCGCCCGCCAAAAAGCGAAATGCCGCCAATGACCACGGCTGTAATGGATTCGATATTCGCAAACTGACCCGACTGTGGCGACACGGACCCGATCCGTCCGATCAACACCCAGCCAGCAAACGCGCAGATCAGCCCAGCCAGCGCATAGACAGAAATCAGTGTTTTGCGCACATTGACACCGGCCAGCTCTGCGGCAGCAGGATCATCACCGACGGCATAGACGTGCCGCCCCCAGGCTGTCTGGCCAAGCGCATAGGTCAGTCCCGCAACAAGAAGAAGCAGGAAGATCACACCATATGTAAAATTGGCACCCGCGATTGAGACGGTCTTGCCGAAGAATTGTAGCAAGGGGGCCTCTGCCGCAATGGTCTGACTGCGGATCACTTCACTTCCGGAATACAGAAACACTGTCGCCAGCACGATCTGCCACATTCCGAGCGTCACGATGAACGGCGGCAGTTTCACTACCGCCACAAGGAACCCGCTGATCAATCCGCAGATCAGGCCGCAAAGCAAGCCGCAGATGATCGCTATTTCCTGTGGCAAGCCAAGATCGACGCTGAACTTGCCCATCACCACCGATGACAGGATCATTACTGCGCCTACAGAGAGATCAATCCCGGCGGTCAATATGACAAGCGATTGCGCCATGGCGACAATGCCGATGATTGCCACCTGTTGCAGGATCAGAGTCAAGGCGAACGGCGAAAGAAAACGGTCCCCCAGCAAGATGCCGAAGATGGCGACCGCCAGCGTGAGCACAAACAGCGGCACAATTGCTGGCATCGTATAGATCAGGTTCGTGAGTTTCGACAGCACCCCAGTCCGTCCACCATCAAAGGACGCAACTGCCTCTGACGCGGGGGGCTTCTGGTCAGATTTCTCCGACATGTTCTTCATGAGTGGAGCCCTTCGATCAGCAATCCGTTGATGTGGAAAACTCGGAACGCAAGACGATGCTGTGCATGACACACTGCACCATCCTGCGCCCCAAAGCTTGCCTTCAGCTTTTGATCAGCCCCAGCACAGGGCACGACCCTCTTCGACCGAAAGCTGTTCCATGCCGTCGACAGGTGCGTCAGTGACAAGGCCGACGCCTGTGTCAAAGAAGTCTTTCCCGTCAGTTGGCTCTGGCAGTTCACCGGTCGCTGCGTAATGGGCCACGGCCTCGACACCCAGCGCAGCCATCTGCAGTGGATACTGCTGCGCGGTCGCGCCGATCACGCCAGCTGCGACGTCTTCAACACCGGGGCAGCCCCCGTCAACCGACACGATCATCACATCATCCTGACGCCCGAAGGACCGCAACGCTTCATAAGCGCCTGCAGCGGCGGGCTCGTTGATCGTGTAAACAAGGTTGATGGTCGGATCGATCGCCAGAAGGTTCTCCATTCCCTGACGTCCGCCTTCGGCATTTCCGTTCGACACCTCATGCCCGACAATACGGGGATCATCCTCGTCACCCCAACGGTTGGGGTCACCAATATCAATCCCGAACCCGGTCAGGAAACCCTGATTGCGCAACACGCCGACGGTGGGCTGGCTAACATTGATATTCAGCAGGCCGATGCGGGCATCCGAAGTATCGCCCATGGTGCGCGCAGCCCATTCACCGATCAGCACACCCGCCTGAAAATTATCCGTGGCAAAAGTCATGTCCGCCGCGTCAATCGGGTCCAGAGGAGTATCAAGCGCAATCACAAGCAGCCCTGCATCGCGCGCAGTCTGAACTGAGCTGGTGATCGCGCTGGTGTCCGAAGCAACCAGCAAAATTCCGTCTACTCCAGAGGCAACGCAAGTTTCGATCGCGGCAACTTGTGTTTCATGATCGCCATCAAACCGACCTGCGAAAGACCGAAGCTCTACCCCCAGCTCTGCCGCCTTTGCGAATGCCCCTTCAGCCATCTTCACAAAGAACGGGTTGGTGGCATCCTTCGTGATAAGGCATACGCTTCCAGCCGCTGCCGCCGATCCGGCCGCAGCCGCCGAAATAGCAAGCCCTGCGAGCCCTGCTGTCATGATTTTCATTTTCTTCTCCCTTTGGCTTTTGGCCATCCCGAAAGCAGTAACTTCATTCAAAAGTAAGAAGGACGCTGATCAAGAAGCTCCCTCCGTCTTTGCGAGTTTGGTCAGCCCCGCTTTCCTCCCAAGCTGACCCCTGTTTTGTAAGAGCAGATGCGCGATCCTGTCAATAATTACTTTGCTATGAATTTATAACCACCGCTCTCACTCACTTGCTTCTCATTGCATGCACTCTTATCATCTGCCTGAAACGGGTCGTGAAGACCAGATGTAAGATCAGGACAAGATATTGGATAATAAGGAAGAAAGCCTTCGCCTGACACCTGTGAAAGGGTCCAATCAGGTGCATGTCCGTGGTTTCAACGAGCGGTTGATCCTGCATCTGATCCGTCAATATGGCCTATTGACAAAGGCAGAGGCGACCCGGGCCACCGGGCTGTCGCCGAATGCCATTTCAGTGATCTTCCGCGCGCTTGAGGGTGAGGGACTACTGCTCCGTGAAGAGCCGATTCGAGGCAAGATTGGCCAACCATCAACTCCGCTGCGGCTAAATCCCTCCGCAAGGCATTATGTCGGCTATAAGATCGGGCGGCGGAGCTTTGACCTGGTGGTGATTGATTTCACGGGTAAGATACTGGCGCGCAGGACGAGCCAGCACACTCATCCGACTCCAGTTGCAATGTGCGCGTTTTTCAAGCATGAAATTCGCTCGCTTCTGCGCAGTGCGCATCTCCGGCGCGATGATATCGACGCGCTTGGAATCGCGATGCCGTCCGAACTTTGGCACTGGACAGATGATTTCGATGCACCCAAGGCAGAGATGGAGGCTTGGCGCGACTTTGATGTCGCTTCAGCTCTGCACAAGATACTGCCCGTGCCGATCTCGATCGAAAATGATGGCACTGCGGCCTGCCGCGCCGAACTGATCTTCGGGCCACACACCCTCAAGCAAGATGTTATCTACTTCTTCGTTGGCACCTTAATTGGGGGCGGAATTGTCCTGAATGGGAGTGTCTATGTTGGACGACGCGGGAACTCAGGCGGTTTTGGTCCATTGCGCGTTCCAGATGAGCCTGGCGGACACAGGCTTATAGATCATGCATCACTCGTGGTGCTTGAAAAACTCATATCAGACCAGGGTCAGGATCCCTTTTCAATTTATGACGAAGATTTTGACTGGTCAGTTCTGGAACCCGCGATTTCAAAATGGATTCCACGAGCAGCAAGAAGTCTTTCCCATGCGATCGTGTCCACGCTGTCCGTCATCGATTTTGAGGCCGTCGTAATAGACGGCGCGCTGCCAGAGGAATGCCGGAATCGATTATTGTGTGAGATCGACCGGGAGTTGTCCAAGCTTGACTTGCAGGGCGTTATGCATCCCGAGCTGAGCCCAGGTCACTTCGGAACTGTCGCGCGCGCCTTGGGCGCAGCATCATACAGGATCGCAACAGATTTCATGATTGACCAGAATGCACTTCATCTCGGCGCTACAAAATAGCTGAACCTGTTCAGATTGTATCAACTCACGCACCAGGTTTTATTTCAACAGGTGTGAACGGCAGCTTCAGTGACACCGCGCTACGGCGCGCTGCCGGCGATGACAGGCTGCAATGGGCCGACTGCGTCACGAAAGCGGACTAGGCTTACAGCTTTTCACCATTATTGGCCCACCGCTCATGTGACATTCATGATGTCACCCGCCACATCCGAAACCGCCCCTGCCCTGTCACTTCCCGGATAAGCCCGCACGCTTCCATCCACTCCAGATTGCGCTGAACCGCGGCGCGGCTGGCACCGGTCAGCTTTTCGGCCATCGGCGCGGAGATCAGCGGCCATTCGGTCAACACGCAGCGCAGCGCTGGCGGTGTACGGCCTGACAGCTTAGCCATCGCAGCTTGCGCGCGTTGGTCCCAAGCTTCGATATCATCAAGCTGACGCATCGCGGTCAGAATCGCAGCCTCCATCCCATCGAGCCAACGACTGAGGCGTTCGCAAGCTGTGCCACTCGCGCGTAGCCCCCCTGCCCCGCCCATGGCAAGCGGCGCAAAAACTGCACCTTTACTCTGCCCAACTGCAAAGCGAGCGGCGGTGATCGCGGCCTCAGTCCGCCCCCCCTCGGGTCTGATGCCGGAGAGTGCAGGATCCTACGCTAAGCGCAGAGCACTCGTTTCCCGTAATCGCGTAGATTGCCGTTCGGGTCGACATACCGGTAGAGCGTGACCGGTTTGACCCCCAGTTCCTTACAGAGCTCTGAGACCGATGTGTCGCGGCTGGCCATGGCGGCTTGGGCCATGCGGACCTGCGTCTTTGTCAGCGCAAACTTCCTGCCACCTTTCCTGCCGCGCGCGCGGGCGGCTTGGAGCCCCGCCATTGTGCGTTCGCGGATCAACTCGCTCTCAAATTCGGCGAGAGCGGCAAAGATGCCGAATGAAAGCCGTCCTGCCGCTGTTGTTGTGTCGATCTGCGCACCTTGCCCGGTGAGCACTTTGAGGCCAACCCCGCGCTCAGACAGCATACTGACGGTCTTGACCAGGTGATGCAGACTACGGCCCAAGCGGTCGAGTTTCCACACAACCAGCACATCGCCGTCACGCAATGCCTTGAGGCAGGCCTCCAGACCGGAGCGGTCATCTTTCTTTCCGGATACCAGATCCGAGTAAATCTGGTCCTCTTCGACGCCTGACGCGATCAAGGCATCCCGTTGTAGGTCAAGCGACTGGCTGCCGTCAGCTTTCGAGACCCGGGCATACCCGATCAGCATGTTTCACAAACGTTCGTTTGAGATGTTCTGGAAAGCAGCATGCTTTCAGCCATCTGGATAATTCCTTATTCAGTATCTTAATCACCAATAAGCAAACCATAGCAAGAAGGCAAAAGATACATGGCGCATCGCACCATCCTGACCGAGCGCCAGCGCTCAGCACTTTTTGACCTTCCGACTGATCGAACAGTGATGCTGCGCCATTACACTTTGGCGGACGATGACTTGGAAATCATCCGTGCCCGCCGCCGCCCACACAATCGTTTCGGCTTTGCTCTCCAGCTTTGTGCGTTGCGCTACCCCGGTCGCTTACTTGCCCCGGGTGAGGTCATTCCTCTGGAAGTCACGCGTTTTCTGGCGGCGCAACTTGGGCTGAAAGCGGACGATCTGGCGGGATATGCAAGCCGCGAAGAAACGCGCCACGAACACCTGGCTGCCCTGCGGGATCTTTATGACTACAAGATGTTCACTGGCCGAGGGTCGCGCGACCTGAGCTATGCGGGAATTTGGGTGATGGCATGATTTGAAAGGCGGCGTATTGTG
>JAFIEM010000130.1 GCA_020832555.1 Natronohydrobacter sp.
CAAGCAGGAAGGCGATGGGCAATTCCTTCATCGCGATGATGAACACCAGCACCATCCCCGCCACGACGCCTGGTCGGATTGTGGGCAGGGTGACGCGGGCAAAGACCGAAAACGGGCCATGCCCCAGCGCGCGGGCGGCTTCCTCGACCGAGGGGCGCGCCTGATAGAGGGCCGAGCGGATCGGACCAAGCGCCAGCGCGAGGAAGCTGAGCGCATAGACCGTGACCAGCAAGAGTTGCGTCTGATAGAGGAAGCGCGCCGCGTTGAGCGAGAAGAACACGAAGGCCAGCGCGAAGGCTAGCGCAGGCACGGCATAGCCGACAAAGGCCAGCCGGTTGATGAAGGTAGAGAGCTTCGAGGGGTAGCGCACGGCCAGCACCGCGACCGGCAGCGCCATCGCGGCAGCCATCAGCGCGGATGGCACGGCCACGGAGAGTGACTGCGAGAAAGCACGCACCAATGCGGGCAGCACGGCAGGCAGATCGTCGAGCCGCACCATCCAGAAGGTGAGCACGGCAATCGGCAGACCGATCGAGGCCAATACAATCAGCCCGGCAAAGCCCCAGCCGAGGGCCTGTGCAAGCGGCGGCAGATGCAGGCGGCGGCGACCGGTGCCAGTGCCGGACCCGGTGCGCGCATAATGCGCGCCTTCGCGCAACCGGCTTTCCCACCAGACCACGGAGAGGGCGATGGCAATCAGCATCAGCGCCAGCCACGCCGCATAAACCCGGTCGAACATGGCCGAATACTGCAGGTAGATCGCGTAGCTGAACACCTCGTAGCGCATCAGTGCCACAGCGCCGAAATCGCCGATGACATAGAGGCCCACGACCAGCCAGCCCGCCATCAGCGCGGGCATCAGGTGGGGCAGGGTCACGCGAAAGAACACTTCGCGCGGAGTGGCGCCAAGGGCGCGGGCGGCTTCTTCGAGCGACTGGTCCAGCCCGGCAAACGCTGCGCGCAGATTGAGATAGATATAGGGGAAGGTATAAAGCGACAGCGCCAGCGTCGCGCCCCACAATCCCTGCAGGCGCGGGATGGTGAAGCCGAATACCTGATTCATGAAACCGAAATTGCCCGACAGCCCGATCAGCGCATAGGCCATCACATAGCCCGGTGTCGCCAGCGGGATCACGGCCAGGATATTGACCAGCCGACGCCCGCGCAGATCAGTGCGGCTGACCAGCCATGCCAAGGGCAGCGCCATCGCGGTGGCCAGCGCCAGAGTGCAGATGACCAGCAGGAACGTGTTGATCAGCAATTGCAGCGTTCTGGGGCGGGTGAAGATGTCGACAACCTGCGCCATATCGGCCTGCGCCGCGCGCATCACCAGCCAGATCAACGGCAAAATCATCAGGCCCCCGATCATCAGACCGAGGGCCGAGAAGATCACGCGGGCCCGTGGCATACGCCACAGGCCCGGTGTCGTTATGGTGGTGCTCAGGCTCAAAGCAGTCCTGCGGCGCGGATCATTTCCAGCGTGCCTTCCAGATCGCCGATGGTGTTCAGATCGACTTCTGGCGCAACACGGATCACATCGTCAAGGTTGATATCCTGACGGGTGACGATCGTGCCGGGAATGATCGGGAATTCAGACACTTCGCCGGTGAAGAATTGCTGTGCCACGGGCGAGAGCAGGAATTCGATGAAAGCCTGCGCCTCTTCCTTGTGGTTCGAGCTGTTCAGCACACCCATGCCCGCGACCAGCAGCAGGTTTCCGATATCGCCTTCATTGGCGAAAAGGGTCTGGGTGACGGGGAAATCGGCGTCGCGCTGCAGGAAGCGGACCAGATAGTAATTGTTGGTGACGGCGATATCAGCTTCACCATCGCCGATGGCCTGAATGGCAGCAGTGTTGTTGCGCACGGCGACGGGCTCATTGGCGGCAATCCCTGCCAGCCAGTCGCGCGCTGCGTCGTCACCATTGATCACGCGCATGGCTGTGACATGGGCAAGGAACGACCCATTGGTGGCGGGTAGCGCAATACGGCCTTTCCATTTCGGATCGGTCAGATCGAAGATCGAGGCAGGCAGGTCTTCCGCGCTCACGCGCTCGGTCGAATAGGCCAGAACCCGGCCACGACCGGATGTGGCCACCCAGCGGTTTTCACTGTCGCGATAGGCGGCGGGCACATTGGCCACCAGTTCTTCGGGCAGTGGGGCGAAGAGATCGACAACCGCGCCAAGGGCAGCAGCATCCTGCGCCCAATACAGGTCAGCAGGCGAGGCATCACCTTCTTCCTGCAGCAGCACGGCCAATTCGGCAGTCCCGGCATAGCGGACATTCACATTGATCCCGGTCTGGGCAGTGAAAGCCTCGATAATCGGCGCAACCAGCGTTTCGCCGCGGCCGGAATAGAGGGTCAGATCTGCCAGTGTCGGCGTCGCGGCGAAGGCGGCCAGTGCAAAGACAGAGTTGCGAAGAAAGCTCATGGTGTCACCCCTTGGGACAGTTTCAGATCCATGCAGGAACAGGATCCCGGTACTGCGCATGACGCGCTTCCCTTTCGCAGTGGTCTGCTCAATTCCTACTGATAAAGTCAGTTATTATACCCGACTGGTTTCGTCAACAACCTTTGCGCGGGAAATGACTCGTGGATGGGGATTGCCGATCTGGCTTTGCTTCGCGCATAGTGCCGGCAAGAACAGGTGAGGCAAGGCATGACACATCCCCGCAATCCCGGCACCGCGCTTGACCCGAGCGCCTTCACCCGCGTCAACCGTCCTGCAAGTGACCGGCGGGCGGCCAGTTTGGTGGCGCGGCGCTCGCTCAAGGGCGCGCATCAGGCAGCGTGGCTGTTGAACGCCATCGCCTGCATGGATCTGACGACGCTGGCGGGTGACGACACGCCAGACCGCGTAAGGCGTCTGTGCGCAAAAGCGCGTCGTCCCCTGTCGGATGAGATTGTTACCGGACTTGGCCTGCCTGAGATGCCGAAAACCGGCGCGGTCTGTGTCTATCCGACGATGGTCGCGCCTGCGGTCAAGGCGTTGCAGGGGGCGGGGATTCCCGTGGCCTCGGTGGCGACGGGCTTTCCGGCGGGGCTGATGCCGCTGGATCTGCGGCTGGCAGAGATTCGCTATGCCGTCGATCAGGGCGCGGATGAAATCGACATCGTGATCACCCGCGCGCATGTGCTGTCCGGCGATTGGGCGGCGCTTTACGATGAAGTGGCCGCCATGCGCGAAGCTTGCGGCGCGGCGCATCTGAAAGCGATTCTTGCGACCGGCGATCTGGTCACGCTGACGAATGTCTATGCGGCCTCTCAGGTTGCGATGCAGGCGGGGGCGGATTTCATCAAGACCTCGACCGGCAAGGAAGGGGTGAATGCGACCTTGCTTGTAGGGCTGACCATGTGCCGCGCGATCCGTGATTACCGGGCCGCCACGGGCCATATCGTCGGCTTCAAACCGGCAGGGGGGATGAAAACTGCCAAGGACGCATTGAACTGGCAAGTCCTGATGCGTGAGGAACTGGGCCGCGATTGGCTGCGACCGGACCTGTTCCGGCTGGGGGCGTCCTCCATGCTGGCCGATATCGAGCGGCAATTGTCGCATCATGTGACCGGGCGCTATGCGGCGCATCACCGTCACGCGCTGGCCTGAGGAAACACATATGCCGAGTATCACGGAGATCCTTGAGACAATGGATTATGGCCCTGCACCCGAAAGCGAAGCGCTGGCCCGCGACTGGCTGACACGCGGGCCGTTCGGGCATTTCATTGGCGGCAGTTTCACGAAACCGGGCGCGCTGTTCGAGACGCGCAACCCGGCGCGCGATGAAGTGCTGGCCGAAGTCTCGCAGGGCAGCGCGGCGGATATTGACGCGGCGGTGAAGGCGGCGCGCAAGGCGCAAGGGGGGTGGGCGAAGCTGTCGGGCCATGAGCGCGCGCGGCATCTCTACGCGATTGCACGCCAGATTCAGAAGCGCGAGCGGTTGTTTTCAGTGCTGGAAGCGCTCGACAATGGCAAACCGCTACGCGAAGCGCGCGACGTGGATGTGCCGCTGGCCGTGCGGCATTTCTATCATCACGCAGGCTGGGCGGAACTGGTGGCCGACGAATTTCCAGGCCATGCCCCGCATGGGGTTTGCGGGCAGATCATTCCGTGGAATTTTCCGTTGCTGATGCTGGCGTGGAAGATAGCGCCTGCGCTGGCGGCGGGAAATACGGTTGTGCTGAAACCGGCGGAATACACGCCCCTGACCGCGCTTTTGTTTGCCGAGGTCTGTATCGAGGCGGGCTTGCCCAAAGGTGTGGTGAATATCGTCACCGGTGACGGCGCGACCGGGGCGGCTTTGGTTGCGCATGACGGCGTGGACAAGATCGCCTTCACCGGCTCGACCGAAGTGGGCCGCGAGATCCGGCGCGCGACCGCCGGGACAGGCAAGGCGCTGACGCTGGAACTGGGAGGAAAATCGCCGTTTCTTGTCTTTGCCGATGCTGATCTGGATGCAGCGGTCGAAGGCGTGGTCGATGCGATCTGGTTCAATCAGGGCGAGGTCTGCTGCGCTGGCTCGCGGATACTGGTCGCGGAAAGCGTGGCGGCGCAGTTCACGGACAAATTGCGTGCGCGGATGGACACGCTCCGGGTCGGCGAGCCACTCGACAAGTCCACCGATATCGGTGCGATTGTGCATCCCCGGCAGGCCGCGCGAATCCGCGATCTGGTGGCGCAAGGCGTGGCGGCTGGGGGTGTGGTTCATGCGGGAACTGCACCGGAGGGGTGCTTTGTTGCCCCTCAGATGATGCTTGAGGTATCGCCCGCAAACCCATGCTTTACAGAGGAAATATTCGGGCCTGTGGCGGTGGTCTCGACCTTCCGCACGCCGGATGAGGCGATAGATCTGGCCAATAACACGCGCTATGGGCTTGCGGCCTCGATCTGGTCCGAGAATCTGACGGTGGCGATGGATATGGCGGCGCGGATCAAGGCCGGGGTGGTCTGGGTCAATGCCACGAACCTGTTTGACGCCAACGCGCCCTTTGGCGGCATGCGCGAGAGCGGCTTCGGGCGCGAAGGCGCGCGCGAGGGGATGGTGGCCTATTTGCGCCGCAAAGACGCACAAGGCAAATCGACCGCGCCTGGCAAGATAGACCCGCTTCCGCAACTTGCCGCGATCGATGGCATCGACCGCACGCATAAGCTTTTTATCGGCGGCGCGCAGAAGCGCGCGGATAACGGGCAAAGCTATGCGATTGTCGAAAAGGGCAAGGTGATCGGTCATGCGCCGCTGGGCAGCCGCAAGGATATCCGCAACGCGGTCGAAGCGGCGCATAAGGCGGAGAAATGGACCGCGATGAGCGGCCATCACCGCGCGCAGGTGCTGTATTTTCTGGCCGAGAATCTGAGTGCGCGGGCGCAGGAACTGCGCAGCTTTGCCAGCGCGAAAGAGATCGACACCGCCATTGCGCGCGCCTTCTATTATGCCGCCTGGGCTGACAAATACGACGCGCGCGTGCATGACACGCAAGGCGGCCATGTCACGCTGGCCATGAAGGAGGCTTTCGGCGTGATGGGGCTGATCTGCGGGCAGGACGCACCGCTGGCGGGGTTTCTGTCACTGGTCTTGCCTGCCATCGCGCTGGGCAACCGGGTTGTGGCGATACCGGCGCAGGCGCAGCCTTTGGCGGCGCTGGAACTGGCGCAGGTTTTCGCCTGTTCGGACATTCCCGGTGGCGTCGTCAATATCGTATCGGGCCCTGTGACCGATCTGGCGGAAACGCTGGCCGCGCATGAGGATCTGGCCGCGCTCTGGTGTGCTGAACCCGCTGTTGCCGTGCAGGTCGAGCGTGCCTCTGCGGGCAATCTGAAACCGGTCTGGGCGGTGCCGGATGCGCTGGCGCAGGGGACGGATTTCTTGCAGGCGGCGACGCAGATCAAGACCATCTGGGTGCCTTATGGCGCATGACCTTTCGCTGGGTTTAACGGTTCCTTAACCGAGATTTAGCTAGAGTGAACGCCTTGGCACAAGGCGGTCGGCATGCAAGGCAGGGCAGCACTCAGTCAGAGGCAGATACCGCGCAGGGCGCGGCGTCCTTTGCTGGAACTGGTCGTGCATCGCAAGACCGATGCCGGTCGGCGGCCTCTGGGCAAGATTCTGCAGGATATGGGCGTGCTGTCCGAAGAAGGTCTGGTCCGCGCCCTGGAGATACAGGCCTCGCAGGCCGGGTTTCTGGGGGATATCCTGCTTGCGCATGGACTGATCACAGAGACGGACCTGACCGCTGCCCTGTCGCGCCAATACGGCACCAGTTTCCTGACCTCCGACACCAGTTTGCCCGATCCCGGCCTGATCGAGATATTGGGGGTGCGGCGCTGTCTGGCGCTGTATTGTCTGCCTTGGGCGCGTGCAGGGGATGTGACGGTCGTGGCCTGCGCGCGGCCTGCGCAATTCGGGCTGCACCGGGTGGAACTGGAACGCATCTTCGGGCCTGTCGCCATGGTGCTGATCAGCGAAACCGATCTGCATGCGGCCATTCTGAAGACACAGCGCATGCGGCTGAAACTCTGGGCAGAAACCTGCGTGGCCGAGACCGAAAGCTGCCGGATGCTGCAAAGCCGCAATTTCGGGCATGTGCTCCGGCTTGGTCTGCTGGGGATTGTCGCGCTGGTCCTGCTTGCGCCGCAGGCGACCTTGCTGGGGCTGACGCTGATCACGACTGTTTTCCTGCTGGTCACATCGCTGCTGAAACTCTCCGCTGCCATCGCGGTCCATCGCAAACCGCCGCAACCGCGCAAGGATGCGACGGTCCGGCTGCTGCGCCCGCGCAGGCCCATCGTGTCGATCATGGTGCCGCTGTACAAGGAACCGCGGGTGGTCCCGCGCCTGATCAACCGGCTGTCGCGCCTGACATGGCCACGCGAATTGCTGGATATCCTGCTGGTGGTCGAGGAACATGACCACGCCACGCGCGCAGCACTGGAGGCTTGCACCCTGCCGCGCTGGATGCGGGTGATCCCGGTCCCGGATGCGCCACTGAAAACCAAGCCGCGCGCGCTGAACTATGCCATGCTGTTTGCGCGGGGCGCGATCATCGGCGTCTATGATGCCGAGGACGCGCCCGAGCCGGACCAGATTCACCGCGTCGTGACCTGCTTTCACGATGGCCCGCCCAATCTGGCCTGTGTGCAAGGGGTGCTCGATTTCTACAATGCGCGCACCAACTGGCTGTCGCGGTGTTTCACCATCGAATATGCAACTTGGTTTCGCATCGTGCTGCCGGGGATGCAGCGACTGGGACTGGCGGTGCCCCTTGGCGGCACGACGCTGTTTTTCCGCCGCGACATTCTGGAAAGTCTTGGTGGATGGGATGCGCATAACGTGACCGAGGATGCCGATCTTGGGATCCGTCTGGCGCGACATGGCTATTACACGCAGCTTCTGGACACAGTGACGCTGGAAGAGGCGAATTGCCGCGCGATCCCTTGGGTCAAGCAGCGCTCGCGCTGGCTGAAGGGCTATGCGGTGACATGGCTTGTGCATATGCGCGCGCCGGGGCAGCTATGGCGTCAGTTGGGGGCGTGGCGGTTCTTCGGCGTGCAGGTGCTGTTTCTGGGGACATTGGTGCAATTCATGTTCGCACCATTGTTGTGGAGTTTCTGGCTGATCCTCGTGGGACTGTCGCATCCGCTGCAATCGGCTTTCGGCGGCAGTCTGATGCTCGGATTCTTCACTGTCTTCCTGCTTTCCGAAGCTGTGACGCTGAGCATCGGGTTCCTTGCCCTGCGCGGCCACAAGCACCGGCATTTGCGGCTGTGGTTGCCTACGCTGCATGGGTACTTTCCGCTAGCTGTGCTCGCAGTCTACAAGGCGCTGTGGGAGTTGATCTCGGCCCCGTTCTACTGGGACAAAACCGCGCATGGCGAGCACGAGGCTGCGTGCGATTCTGTCACGGTCGCGCAGGCTGGCATCGCTGCCCGCTAGACCTGCG
>JAFIEM010000131.1 GCA_020832555.1 Natronohydrobacter sp.
CCCCGAACTGGTCGATGACCGTTGCGGCTGGCTGGTGCCCGCAGGCGATGTGGACGCGCTGACTCGGGCGCTCGCCGCCTGTCTGGACGCCAGCCCCGACATACTTGCCGCCATGGGGGCCGAGGGGCGCGCAAGGGTCACAGCCGCCCATGACCTGCACGAGAGCGCCGCCCAACTGCGCGCGCTCTTCGCGACCGCGCCTTAACCCGCCTCAGCCATTCCCGCGCAGCGCTTCCGGATGATCGGCCAGAAACCCTTTCAGCGCCGCATAAAGCCCCCGCGCGCGGTTCAGGTCATCGGCATGCAGCGCCTCTGCGATATCCTCGCAGATCATCGCCTGAACCTTCTGCGGGCCATGATGCAGATGCATCAGATACTCGCCCAGTTCCGCCGCGCTCACCTCGTCGATATGTTCATGCTCCGCAATCGCCGCGATCTGCGCGCGCGTCAGACAAGTCATGTCCAGAATGTCATTCTCGTTGATCATCGTGCCTCCTCCTCCATGACACAAAGATAGCATATCGAGGCCGGCGCGGCCTTGTTTTGTATCAAGGTCGTGACGAGGGGGGCGATGCTGTTCGCCAATTGACACAAGATTGACGCTCCCTGATGGATAGGGGACCGGAAGGCAGCCATACTGGACCTTTTCGCCTCGCCTATCCACAGAGGGGCCTTCGCCGTTGCCGCAAGGCCGACATGGTGGCGGGGTGCGGCCATTCGGCAAGTCAGGCCATTTTCCGCGACTCTCTCATTCGCGCCAGTTCGCGCTGCACGGTTATCGGATTGACTTTGCCTTTCATCTCAACGCGGCAGCAAGAAGCGGCGGTGCCTTGCGGACGTAGGTCTTGGACAACCGGTGTGAAATGGCAGCGGTCGGGTTTGATGTCGATCAGCGGCGTGCCCGAGACGCATTCGAGCCCGCGCATGGTCACGCGGTTGCTGTCGCGCCTGATCAAGCGCACTGTAGACCGGCCGCTCGGATTGGACCGGAAGGGCGAGCGCAACGAGAAAGTCCCGCGCGCGCTGTCGCCGTGGTTGGGGTTTTGCAAGATCAGGTCACGCTGCGACAGGTGCAGCCAGTAAAGGATATCAAGGCTTGGATAGCCTTCTATCCCTGTCGGGGCCGGTGCCCGAGGGTCTGCCACGACGATGGTGCAGTCTGGGCCTGTGCTGGCAGACCAAGGCCAAGCGCGGCGAGCGTGGCAAGGATAAATCGGATCATGCCGGGTCTCCTGCTATGCCTCAGCCATTCCAGAGGACGCGGCCGAGGTCGGTGAGATCATAGCCGCCCAGATGCGCGGCGCGGCGAGCGAAACTGTCAGAGCGGGCGAAGGTCAGCAGGGTCTGGATGGCCGGTTCAAAGTAATCGCGTCGGCTCATGGCAAGGTCGAAGCTCTCGTCGCTGACAAGCGGGATGAAGCCCAGATGACCTGCGACAGCCTGCAACCCCAGACCGCAATCCGCCTCGCCGGTCTCGATCAGCGTGGCAAGATCGGCATGGGATTCGGCCGGGCGGTCCAGAGTGGTCAGATCGGTCAGGCTAAGCTCCTCGCGCGCCAGTAGAACCTCCAGAAGCCGAGACGAGCCTGCGCCGCCCGCGCGGGTGGCAAAGCGCAGACCGCGCTGTGCTGCGTCCTTCAGACCCGTGATCCCCAAGGGATTGCCTGCGGCGGTGATCAATCCTTGCGTTCTGCGTGCCCAGTGAATCAGGACATACGCGCTGCCGGGCAGATGCGACCGGGCCGCGGCGTGGTTCCAGTTTCCGGTTTCGGGATCAAGCAGATGTGCACCCGCAAGCACAGCGCGCCCTGCCGCCAGATCCTCCAATCCCTGGACCGAGCCATGCGCCAGCACTGCCAGACCACTTCCCGACTGGCGCAGCGCCCATTCCAGAAGAGGATCGTTCGAGCCCGCATAGATCGGCGGCGCGGGCGCGATGCCCGCCTCGGGCAGTTCGGTCTGCGCTTCCAGCCAGGCATCGACCAATCGGCGCGGGAACAAAAGCTTGCCGGTGGCGCGGCTGAACGGAATCGTCTGGCGCGCGACCATCTCATAGATCGTGCGTTCCTTGACGCGCAGGTAATCCGCCACCTCTGCCGTGGTCATCAGGGGCGATGCGACAGCCGAGTCTGCGGCACCAGAAGTCAATTCTGTCCGAGGTTCCTGCATTTTCATGCATTCCCATGCAATACTTACATGTTTGAATTCTACTTTGTTTTCTGGTCTTTTCCTACTGCTTTATGTAAGGATTCTCCGTGGACGGACCATTCGCAACTGCCTTCAGCCTGATCGCCAGCGGCGATCCCGCCCTGATGCAGATCATCGGGCTGAGCTTGCGCGTCACGCTGACCGCCGTTCTGATCGCCTGCGCGGTCGGTCTGCCCCTGGGCGCGGCGCTGGCGCTGGCGCGGTTTCCGGGGCGCGGCGCGGTGATCGTGGTGTTCAACGCGCTGATGGGCCTGCCGCCGGTGGTCGCAGGGCTGATCGTCTATCTGATGCTGTCGCGTTCGGGGCCGCTGGGGTCGCTGGCGCTGCTTTTCACGCCCACCGCGATGATCATTGCCCAGACGCTGTTGATCCTGCCCATCGTGATCTCGCTGACCCGCTCGGTCGTCGAAGACCTCTGGGCCGAGTATCGCGAGCAGCTTTTGTCGCTTGGCGCAGGCCGCCTGCGTGCGGTGCCGACGCTTCTCTGGGATGGCCGTGTATCGCTTCTGACCGGAGTGCTGGCAGGCTTCGGACGTGCCAGTGCCGAGGTGGGCGCAGTGCTGATCGTGGGCGGCAATATCGCGGGTCACACCCGCACCATGACCACGGCAATCACGCTGGAAACCGCGCGCGGGCAACTTGGTCTGGCTGTGGCGCTGGGGATCATCCTGCTGACGCTGACCCTGACGCTCAACGCCGTCGCCTGGGGGGCCGGGCAATGGGCACGGGGGCGACTGGGATGATGGCCGCGCGCGATCTTTCGGCCTCGATCCTGCCGCTCTCGCTCGATGGCGTGGGCTATGCTGTCGCGGGCAAGCCGCTTCTGTCGGATATCACCCTGCGGATCGAGGCCGGGCGGCGGCTGATCGTGATGGGGGCGAATGGCGCGGGCAAAAGCCTGTTCCTGCGGCTCTGTCATGGGTTGATCGACCCCACAACGGGCCGCCGCCTCTGGGCCAGCGGCGAGCACCGGGCCGAGGCACAGGCGATGGTGCTGCAGCGCCCGGTCCTGCTGCGCCGCTCGGTCGCGGCAAATCTCGACTACCCGCTGGCGCTCAAGGGGCTGCCCCGCGCCGACCGGCGCGAGATTGTCGCCCGCACGCTCGACCGTTTCGGGCTGAACGCGCTGGCCGAACGCCCTGCGCGCCTGTTGTCGGGCGGCGAACAACAGCGCCTTGCGCTGGCCCGCGCATGGGCGATGCGCCCGCAAGTGCTGTTTCTCGACGAGCCATCCTCCGCGCTCGACCCATCGGCCACGAAAATCATCGAAGAGATGGTCGCGCAGTTCTCGGATGAAGGCATGACCATTGTCATGACCACCCATAATCTCGGGCAGGCCCGGCGTCTGGGCGATCAAGTGGCCTTTCTCCATCGCGGCAGGCTGATCGAACACCGATCCGCCGCCGAGTTCTTCGCGGGGCCTGAAACCGCAGAGGCCCGCGCATTCCTCGCGGGCGATCTGATCTGGTAATACCACGGGGAGTGACCACCATGATCCACGCGCGCCGCTTTATCCTGTCCGCCGCCTCAAGCCTTGCGCTAATCGCAGCTGCGCCCGCGACCGCGCAAGGGTTCATCACCGTGGCCTCGACCACCTCGACCGAGAATTCAGGCCTGTTCGAGCATATCCTGCCGATCTTTCAGGAAGAAACCGGCATTGAAGTGCGCGTCGTATCGCAGGGCACGGGCCAGGCGCTGGAGACGGGTCGGCGCGGCGATGCCGATGTGGTCTTCGTCCATGCCCGCGCGCAGGAAGAGGCCTTCGTGGCCGAGGGCTACGGGGTGCAGCGCTTCGACGTGATGTATAATGATTTCGTCATCGTCGGCCCGAATGATGATCCGGCAGGGTTGCGGGATGCTGCGGATGCGGCGGCCGCCATGGCCGCTATTGCAGGGGCAGAAGCCTCTTTCGCCTCGCGCGGCGATGACAGCGGCACGCATGTCGCGGAAATGAACCTCTGGGCCGCCGCCGGGGTAGAGACTGCGGGCACCTGGTATCTGTCCACGGGCTCCGGCATGGGGGCGACGCTGAACACCGCCGCGCAAGTGCCCGCCTATGCGCTGACCGATCGCGGCACATGGCTGAGTTTCGAAAACCGCGGCGATCTGGAGATAGTGTTCGAAGGCGACCCGGTGCTGTTCAACCCCTATGGCATCATCCTCGTGAACCCCGAACGCCACGCCCATGTGAAAGCCGAGCAGGGGCAGGCCTTCATCGACTGGATCATCTCGGACGACGGACAGACCGCCATCGCCAGCTTCACTGTCGGCAGTGAACAACTGTTCTTCCCCAGCGCGGCCAGCGAATGAAGCGGACCGTGGCACTCGGGATCGCGGTGGCCATGGCAGCAGGATCGGCGGGATAGCAACGGGTCAGCTGCGCGCTGTGCGCGGTCGCCATCCTGCAAGAGTGGGGATAGCGCAACGGGAAGGCTGGGACGAATGGTCTCGCACAGGCAAACGGCGGCACCAGCGATCCACTGTCTGACAGGACCGTGGTGCCGCTGGAGACATGCCTTGCTCGGGCGCTCGATGGCCTGACACCGGTTCCGGCTGAATGGGCAGAGACTGGCGCAGCCCTCGGGTTGGTGCTGGCTGAAGATCTCTGCTTGCCGCAGGACATGCCCCCGGCCTGCGAAGCGCAGCGTGCGGGCCTTGCCGTTGCCGCGCTCGATCTGGTGGGCGCAAGTGCCGGATCGCCCATACCGCTGTGGAACCCGGTTCGGGTTGTGCCGGGGGAAGCCTTTCCTTCGGGCATGGACGCGCTGCTGCCAGTGGAACGGACCGACACCGTAGCAGGATGTCCCGAGGCCGTGCAGCCCGTCAGCCCCGGCGAAGGCGTGCGCCGCACCGGTCACGACGGGCGGGCGGACACGGTGATCGCCCGCGCCGGAACCCGTCTTGCACCCCGCCACAGGCCTGATCGCCACGCAAGCCCGGATCGCCCGGATCGCACTGCGCCAACTGCATGTGGCACTCGCCCTCGACGATGCGGCACAGCTTGCTTTCGCGCAGAGCTGGTTCGCGGGGCTTGGGGCCTGTGTGGCGGATGGTCCCGCTGATCTGACCCTGCGCCCCACGACCGACCAAACGCCACGGCTTGCCCTTGCCCCGGCGAAAACGGCATGGCTTGCGCGCATGGATGCCGCCAAGACAGGACCAATTCCTGAAGGTGCTCTCGCGAGACAGTGCCGAAGCCGCCTTCCTCAGCGCGCTGCGCCCTGCGCCGCCGGGGGCCGAGGATGTGGCGCTGATGGACCTGCCCGGACGGGTGCTGGCCGCTGATATTGCCGCCCCGGTCGATGCGCCCCCATTCGACCGCGCAACAGTGGACGGATTTGCCGTGTGCGCCGCCGACCTGTTCGAAGCCTCAGCAACATGTCCGGTCACTCTGCACCTGAATGCGGAAACCATCCATTGCGGTACTGACCCACATCTTTCCGTGGCACCGGGAACCGCCACCCCCATCGCGACTGGCGGCCCCATCCCGCGCGGGGCCGATGCCGTGGTGATGATCGAGCATACAGAGCCCGAGGGCGACGCCATCGCCATCGCCCGCGCTGTGGCACCCGGCACGCATGTCTCCTTCGCAGGCTCCGATATCGCGCGCGGTCAGACCCTGCTGCGCAGGGCGGCGCATGTTCAGGCAACGCTGCCCGCGCGACTGACCTCGGAACTGGGGCGCACCGAGTTTGCCTTGGTTGCCCTGATCGAAGGACCGGAGGGGCTGGTCGCGCATCCGGTCGCCAAGGGCTCGGGCGCGGTAACTGCCTTTGCGCAGGCCGACGGGTTCCTGACTGTGCCTGCCTTGGCCGAAAGCCTGTCCCCCGGCACCGAGGCCAATGTCACGCTGTTTGCAACCACGATCACGCCTCCGCGTCTGACCATCGTAGGCAGCCATTGCATCGGGCTGGATGCTGTCGTCGGACGGCTGGCAGATGCAGGCGTGAGCGCGCGCATTCTGGCGACAGGCTCGCAAGGCGGGCTTTCTGCCCGTCGCTGACGAGCATTACGACTTTGCCACCTGGACCGATCCCCGCAATCCCGGCGCCATCGGGGCGTTTGAAACGGCACTCCGCGACAGCGCGGAGGCACTGGAGGCAATAGGCTTCGCGCCCGGCTGACGAAAACAGGGTCTTGGCACTCTGGGCCAAGTGCTCGGTGGCGGCGGTTCGCTAGACGGCATGACCTTGCCGCGCGCCTTGATGTCGCGGGGGGCGCGCGGCAAGGCTTCTGAACCAGAGGGACGGAAACCGCGCCACACCCCTCCCTTCGCTTCAAGGCCCGGTCAGGCAAGCACGACCTTGAGTTCCTCGCAAAGCAGTTCGGCGGTCTCACCGCCGAGGACTCACATGCGATCCGGCCACGGAAGGACTGAGTGTCCGGATTTGGCGCCAGCCGCAGCCGGGGCTCTCGCCTCGGCAGAGCGACCGCTTTGCGCCGGGCAACATGCCGCAGCTGCGCAGAGGCTTTTCATGCTGCGGCGTGGCCGTAACCCGCCAATGGGCTCCAACCCGCCAGCAAATACCCACCCTCTTGCGCCGTTCCCTAGCAGGGTGCCTTGAACCCGTCGATGATCGCAATCGCCTCATCCGCCGTTTCGGCGTAATGAAACAGATCCAGATCCTCGGCGCTGATCGTGCCCGCATCGGCCAGCGCGTCCCAGTTGATGATCTTCTCCCAGAACTCCCGCCCGAACAGAATGAAGGGCATGGGCCGCATGCGTTCGGTCTGGATCAGCGTCAGCGCCTCGAACAGTTCGTCCAGCGTGCCGAACCCGCCCGGAAAGACCGTGATCGCTTTCGCGCGCATCAGGAAATGCATCTTGCGGATCGCGAAATAGTGGAAGTTGAAGCACAGATCAGGTGTCACATAGCCATTCGGGGCCTGCTCATGCGGCAGCACGATATTGAGGCCAATGGACACGCCGCCCGCCTCCTGTGCGCCGCGATTGCCCGCTTCCATCACGCCGGGGCCGCCGCCGGTGACGATCACATCCTCGCGCCCATAGCTCTGCACCGAGCGCAGCGTCATCTTATGCGCGAATTCCCGCGCCACCTCATAGAATCGCGCAAGCCCCGCCAAGGTCGCGGTGCGCGCTCCCTTTGCCTCTTCCGGCCGCGGAATGCGCGCGCCACCGAAGAGGACGATGGTGGATTGAATGCCACGCTCGCTCATCAACAGATCGGGTTTCAACAGTTCCAGTTGCAACCGCACCGGGCGCAATTCATCACGCAGCAGGAAATCCTGATCGGTATAGGCCAGCTTATAGGCCGGGTGCCGGGTCTGGGGCGTATCGGGGCTGTCATCCCAGTGGCGCAGGTCTTCGCCGGCATCGGGAAAGGGATGGGTCTTGGACTGGTCTTTCACGCAAAAACTCCTGCACGCGCTGTCTGATTGCGGTTCTCTCGCACCAAGGCTATAGCGAGGTCTGACAGATGA
>JAFIEM010000132.1 GCA_020832555.1 Natronohydrobacter sp.
GCGAATCTCGCCATAACAATATCAATCACTTAGCCGTTTTGCTGTTGAACTTCTGGGGGCTATTTCTACGCGTGGCGCAATGACGGCCTGCTGGATGAGATGAACCGCAAGCTGGTCGAGGCCGCGCGTCTGGCCGAGGGTCGCAAAGCTCAGCCGACGGCAGGCATCATCGACACCCAAAGCGTGAAAACAACTGAAAGCGGCGGGGTTTGTTCGCGGCTATGACGCAGGCAAAAGGATCAAGGGGCGCAAACGCCATATCGTGACCGACACGGTGGGATTGCTCGTCGGTCTCGAGGTCCACAGCGCCGGAATTCAGGATCGTAACGGTGCGCCGGACGTGCTCAAAGCCGTCGCCGCCCGCTATCCGATGCTGCGCCATATCTTTGCCGATGGGGGCTATGCCGGCCCGAAACTGTGCGAGGCATTGAAAGCCATCGGGCGCTGGACCGTGCAGATCGTCAAGCGTTCCGATACGGCGCAAGGTTTCGAGGTTCTGCCACGCCGATGGGTCGTGGAACGCACCCTTGCCTGGCTGGGGCGATGCCGCCGCCTCTCCAAAGATTGGGAGAAATCTATCTCCAGCGCCGAGGCCTGGGTGCTCATCGCCCACATTCGACGGGTCACACGTCATCTTGCAAGGGCATGAAAATGCTCGCTTAGTTTTGAATCAGACTCTGAGACACACTTTCGCCGTTCGGTCTCTGGAGTGATGCGGAAGCGACCGCGCCGCGATCGACCGACACATGGTCGCCCTGAGCACCTATCTCGGCCACGCCCATGTCACCGATACCTATTGGTATCTGCAGGCGACGCCGACCTTGATGACCGCCATCGCCGAAGCCGGCGAAGCGCTACACCGGGGAGGCGCGACATGACCCTGCTTGGACCCCATCTCGCCGCGTTCCTGCGCGAAAATCTGCCGCGGGACCGGCGCGCCAGCGCGCATACATGCGACGCCTACGCCACCTGCTTCCAGCTCCTCGTCGTCTTTGCGGCCGGGCGACTTCGAAAGAACCCCTGCGAGCTCGAAGTCGAGCGCGGCAACAGCGCCCGCTCGCGCAACGCGCGCCTGGCGGCGCGTTGTTGCGCAACTCGCGCTTGAGACGTGACGGCCCCATACCCCGCTGACGTCATGCCACGCGGACGATCTCGGCGGTGCCGAACCGCACGATCAAGGACGCGACCGTCAAGCGCTACCACTATGATAGCCACGTCCAACTCCGGGTGCATCTCGCAGACTTCCTCGCCGCCTACAATTTCGCCCGCAGGCTCAAGACGCTGAATGGCCTCACGCCATACGAATACGTCTGCAAGGTCTGGACTTCAGAGCCAGATAGATTCATCGTCGATCCGATCCACCAGATGCCGGGACTAAACACCTAAAGCCTAGTTCACCTCGACCGCATTCGACAAGGTGCTGACCGCCTGCGAGATCAGGATCAAGATAGATGGAAAGTCAGAAAACACTTGATCAATGGGGCAAATCAGGCGAGTAAATAGCCGAAGCAGTGCGCATATGAGCAATCACTACCTCTCGGAATGATGAAAACGAACTGGAATGAGTTTGATGCTGACATCTGAAGCGAAAAGTAATGATTTAATGGACGAAGAAGCTCTCAAAATAAAGCTAAAACAAACGAAGAACTCGAATGATCGTTACCGAGAAGACATCAGCTTTTTCACTGATCATATCAGGGCGCTCGAACGCAATCAGAAAGTAACTCGGCACAAAGTATTTCCAGATGTCTATGACCTACAGTCGCTGTCAGAAAGCCTATTGAATTCAAAACATAAACATTCATTTACAATTTCCAAGAAAAGCACCGAAAAGAAAATTGCCAGAATATCTCTTGATCAGGCATTCTTTCTCGAAATCGAGTGCTTGCGCAGGCTCAACGAGCTTGGAGAAGAAATGAGGAGACATTTTCCTGCTCTCTTATCCATTGATATTGAAGCCCGCTCTTTCAATATGTCGCATTGCGGAACAACGATAAAAGACCTGATCGAAAGCGAACGCAAGATTGAAATTAAAGATCTAGAGCTCCAGATCGTAGAAATTATAACGGCGTTGAGAGAGGCATCTGTTATGCATCTGGACATGCATAATAGCGGGAAAAACATCACAATATCGGATTCGGGATTGATTTCACTTATCGACTTCGACGTCGCTGTCTACGATGACTTCCCCTTATCGGGTCGCCTGAGAAGTCTCAACAAAAAACGGAAAGAAAAAGGAGGTTATGATTATTTAGAAAAGACAATCATAAGTTTAGTTAAAAAAGTACTATCCTGATGTTACCATAAATATTGAAGAGAAAATCAAAACATTTAGTGTTATCGTGGATTGCCAACACCGAAAGCTTCACACGCTTCTAAAAATATATTCTTGATGCGCTTGACAGGGTCATCACCCGAAAACGTGTCAAAATAAATGACATTATCTGTCGTATCCGCGATTTTACACATCAAGGGCCGCGCTGCAGCAATCTTGGTCGCTTTGTTCAAAGCCACACTGAAATCCTGATTCTCCAGATCGCCGTTTTCTTCCGCATATTGGCGGATTTGCTCTGCTTTTCTCTGTATGTCTTTCTCCTGAATTCCGAGCAAGATCAGGGGTGCCCGTATATCTCTGTCCCAGCTTCGAAGCCTGCCATTAAACCCAGTTTCTCGGGTCTGTTCTTTATATCGAGTTGCTGCGTAATGCCAGAAATCGTCACCCTCCAGACATATTCCCGTTGGCGCTGAATCGTAACACTGAGTATAGAAGGCTCTCCTGCATTCCTTAACATCATTTACGAATGAATGGCCCTGCTCTTTGCTCCAATAGAATCTTCGAAGTCCATCCGTAGGTATTACAGAGTATCCGCGCTGGCGGAAATGTTCTGCGAGAGACGATTTTCCAACACGAGAAATTCCAGCCACAGCAATAGAAGGCAAGCTATCGCTCAACTCGACTCCTTCGCTGTTCAAGACATATCGTGAAACAACAGAACGTGCGACTTCTTGGTATTCACCTGACTCAATCAGAGGTCGGAACTTTTTTACTGCGTCACTTGGAAATTTCAGAACTCGTCCAGTCATCATACTTCGCTCGCTCGACATGATTGTTGTTTCTCGCGTTGTACCGAGAACATGTTGTCGCTTTGTTGTCCCATATCGTGTGCATTTGCAAGTTGCTATGCACTATTCCTGTATGCCTGCGCTGCCTTATCAGCCTATGGTGCGCGCTCCTCCGTCGTATCTCTGTCAGGCTCTTTCTTGCTGCTGCGTTGTCAGGATCTTGTTGGCGATCCCTTCCGCGATGGCAAGCCATGCTGCGCCCTTTGACAGCCCGGCCCTGCGGATAGCGTCCGGCACGCCCTCGAAAGCGCTTCGTGCTTTGGCGCCCAGTCTGTCCATGTCGGGGCCCGCGTCATGGTCGTGGTCCAGCAAGTATAGATAGACGACCCGGCCATACGTATCTTCGACGATGTCGAGATCGCCGCTGCGCGGCAGACAGGCGAATGCACCGTCATTCTCGCGCAATTCCAGAATAATGCCGTCGCTGCGGGTCCAGAGCTTCATGTAGAAGTCATTGTCCGGGTGCGGATCCGCCGGTGCGACATGAATGTTTATGAATCCGGCGTCGCCAAAGAACCGCTCTTCGTTGATCGTGATCAGATCCGCAGAGGGATTGTCGCGGGCAGCCTCGGACGCCGGTACAGCCTTACCCGCAGCCCCGTCGCGCAGATCGGCAATTTCCGTGCGGAAATCCTCGGTCAATTTCTTCAGAAATGTGACGTCTTGATGCGCCCGCCGGAGGGTGCTGGCGAGTATTTTCTGCCGTCGTTCCATCGCCGCGAACAGCCCTGTCCTGTCCGGCGTTACCGGGTTCGACGGCTGGCGTGACACAAGATCGGAGAAAAGATCCCCGTAAGCGGCCGCCTGTACATGCGGTGCGTAACGGGTTTCGGCAAACGCCCGGCATCTTTCGCCAAGATCCGATCGAAACAGGCCCTGAATCGCATCGGCAAGCGCGTCCACATCCCCCATAGGCGCAAGGGCGCCGCTAATGCCCGGAATCACCGCATCCGGCACGCCGCCGACAGCAAAGGCCGCGACAGGCGTTCCGCAGGCAAGGGATTCAAGGATCACATTGGGCAGGTTGTCCTCGAGTGTCGGCAGGACGGTCACATCAGCTGCTGCCATCAGCTGCGCGATATCCTCCATCCTGCTCAGATGCCCGATTGCCGTATAGCCCACACCAAGCGCCGATATTTCTGCGTTCGGCGCGCCCAGGGCAACGATGTGAAACTCTTCGCCACGCGCGACCAGACGTTCTGCGGTCCTGAGCAATTCGGGGAAGCCCTTGCGCCGCTCATTATTGTCGAAGCTTGAAAACAGCAGGATCTTCTTGTCCTGTGGCAGACCGAATGACGCCCGTGCCTTTGACGTGTCGAGGGGGCGGAACTTGTCCAGATCCACGCTGTTGGGGATCGTTGTGGTCCGGCACCCCCGGAACGCAGCACTCGACAGGGCCTCGCGTGCCAGCCACCGGCTGGGCGCAACGACGCTCATGGTCCAGGGCCAGCTATCGGCTTTCATCGCCCGCACGGTCTCCGCGATGTCGTCGAAACGGTCGATCAGCTGCGGGCATTGCCGACAGTCGTTCCGATACCCGGTGCATCCGTCCGAATAATGGCACCCGCCGGTAAAGGGGTTCATGTCGTGCAGGGTCCAGACAAGCGGTTTGCCAAGCGCGGCCAGCCGCTCGACCAGGTCGTACCGCAGCATGTTGGCGACCCAGTGGATATTGATCACATCGAACTGTTCGAAAAACGCGAAGTGATCTTCGGACACGCCGCTCAGACCCGGCGAGAACAGCGTTGACAGCGGCTGCCGATTTGATGGGGCGTATATTGGATGCTGGCTTGTCTCGACGCTGTATTCTTCAAGCGATAGCCTAGTCGCGTAGATGGTTTCATCTTCGGCCGGAGAAAAGGTCAGGACTCTTGACTGGTGACCGGCATCCAGCAGCGCCCGGTGCAGCCGCATCGCAGCGATCCCGGCGCCACCCGTCGTGTAGGATGTCATGATCAGAACCCGCAAGGGGCGCGTTCCGGACAGCGAAGACGGCAGGTTATGTGTCCGGGGCGGGGGGGGCAGCAGATCCCGCACACTCTCTTCGAGGGCATCAATCGCAGGGCCGCAGGAAAATGCCTCGGCGGTGGCCGGGGCGTTCTGCGACAGGCGCGCGCGCATGGCCGGGTCCTCGATCAGGCGCTGCATCCCGTCTGCAAGGCCCTGCACACGATCACTGCCTTCAACCAGCAGGCCATTCTCTTCGTGCTGGACAATATACTTCACGCCCTCACAATCCGAGAAGCCGATAACCGGAAGCCCTGCCGCCATGGCTTCGGCAACGACCAGACCAAACCCCTCGAACCGCGAGGGAATAACAAATATCGAGGCGTCGTCGTAGCATTCTTCGATATCCTGCCGACTGCCCCTGAAAATCTCGTCCGGGTTCAGCCCGAGCTCGGTTGCCAGAGCGCACAGGTCACGATGCAGCGGCCCCTCGCCATAGATATGCAGCGTCCAGTCCGGATGGATCTGCCGAAGTCGCTCATAGGCCCTGATCAGGGTGGAATGGTCCTTTTGCGGGGCAAGACGGCCGACAGCGATGATCCGCGTCTTCTGGCTACCTGACGCATCCGGGCGAACAGGGTGGCTGGTGAAGTCGGGGATGACCACGCATCTGTCCTGCAATGTGGCGGGCATCTGCGCTCTGAATTGCTCGAACAACAGCCCGATCCGGTCTGCACGATGCAGCGTTGCCAATCGCATGAACCGGTCCATTGTGCTCTCGGCGGGATAGTCGGCCGCGTAGAACTTGAACTTCGGGGCGTTGTGCAACGATGCCACGATGCGCAGATCGGGCCGGTGCGCACGGATATGGTGATCGAGCAGAAGAATGTAGGGGTAGCTTGACGGCATATGCGCAAGGACAATATCGAATTCATGCTCGATCAGAAATGACGCATACATCCGCGCACGCCAGAGATGCGCGGCGTTCAGCCATGTGTCGAAATCCTCTTTTGTCGGAACATACCCCAATTCCGGAAAGCGCAGATCCTTCCACATGTCGAAATTGGGCTGCAGCGTGTCATGCCGACGCTCGTAGTATTGCTTGTATGGCGATATCGTGATGTCGATATGCGGAATATCCGGATGAAGCCGGTAATACGGCTGGCCCGCGACCCCGCTGCCGGATACGACCGTGACCTGATATCCCCGCGCGTGAAGCTCGTTCGCCTGTTCAATCGCAATCCTTTCCGCCCCGCCGTTCACGCCGGACAGGTAGGTGAGGACAACAAGCACACGGGTGCCTGGCGTGTCTCTGGCACAGGCGGGCCGGATCTGGCCCTTCAGAGGGGCCTTGCGCAATTCGGCAACCCTGGCAACAATGCCCGCCAGTTCGGGGCTATGATCTTTCGCTTCATTCACGAGTTCGATCAGCTGCCGGTCGTTATATTTGCTCCCGTGCCAGTTCTTGTAGAACTTGAGGTCGTAGAGCTTTTCGAACAGCGCATCGTCCAGCCGCCCGAAATTCTCCTCCAGCAGGCGGCGGTTCTCGCGAAGCTCGGTGTCCTGATTGAAGGATGTTCCGCCTGCGGCCATGACGAGTATGGTCTTGGCCATTCCATGCGCCTTTGTCCCGGCCTTGAAGGCACGCATGACCCAGTGGTAATCGGCGGCAAGCTTGTAGGACAGGTCATAGGGTCCGACGCGGTCATAGACACTGCGTTTCGCAAAGATCGTTTCGTGACCTCCGGGAATACCCTGCAGAAGCATGGTGTCGTCCCACGGGCGGGGTCCGTCCGCAATGATCGCGCGCCCGGCGTCATCGGCGTAATAGAAACCGGCATAGGAAAGGTCGCATTTGTTGTCTTCCAGATTCTTCACAGAACTGGACACTGCATCCGGAAAATACTGATCATCGGCATTCAAAAAGGCAATCACATCGCCACGTGCATGTGAAAGCCCCTTGTTCATGGCATCATAAATGCCGCCATCCTTTTCGGAAATATAAACTGAAATATCCTTTCTGTATCGTTCTATTACATCAGTGGTGCCGTCCGTCGATGCCCCGTCTATCACAATATATTCGATATTTTCGTAATCCTGCGCCAGCACGGATTCAATACATGTGCCTATTGTATCGACATTGTTGAAAACGACAGTGATGATAGATACCTTCGGGCTCACAAAGTCTCTCCTGTCCATCAGCTACAGCGCGCAATGTCGTGAGAAGGTATAAACACCTTATTTCAGACCTGACCTGCAGGTATATACAGTGGCTTGTCAATAGGGGGTGGCGTCATGGCGCAATCCGGACGTCAGGCATGAGCGTCCCTGCCCACGGCGACGCCTGGCTGCTGGCTGCGCGCCGGGTTTCATTTCAGAACAAGATATGGACCGCCATTGAGGAACCGGGTGGCCCCTGCTGCCAGAATCGCGTCAGTAGCGCTGCCCTAGTGTTCCGAGTCTGACACTTGTTACCTGTTTCCCCGGATTTCATCCAGCGCA
>JAFIEM010000133.1 GCA_020832555.1 Natronohydrobacter sp.
CCGTCTGGGGGACGGAAGGTCGCAGGTTCAAGTCCTGCTAGCCCGACCATAAATCTGTTGCATTACCCTTCCACACAGCCTTGCACTGGCGCAAGTCATCTGCAAGGAAGTCGGCAACAAGCCGACAGGGGTGGATCATGAAACAGACCGGGGTTTTGCCAGCACAGGCTTTGCGCGCCATGATCCGCGATGGCGTGATCCGCGCTGAACCGGCGGTCGATCCCGCGCAGATCCAACCTGCAAGCCTCGATCTGCGTCTTGGCACGCGCGCATGGCGGGTACGGGCCTCTTTCCTTGCAGGCAGGGGGCGGCGCGTGGCCGACCGGCTGGCCGCGCTGGAAATGCACCAGATGGACCTGACCGGCGGGGCCGTGCTTGAAAAAGGCTGCGTCTATGTTGTGCCGCTGATGGAAAGCCTCGCCCTGCCCCGCGGAATTCAGGCCGTCGCCAATGCCAAAAGCTCGACCGGGCGGCTGGATCTGCTGACGCGGGTGATCACCGATGACGGCACCGAATTCGATCGCGTGGCCGAAGGGTATTCTGGCCCGCTTTTCGCAGAGATATGCCCACGGTCCTTTTCCGTGCTGGTGCGTCCGGGGATGCGGCTCAATCAGATCCGGTTTCGCAACGGGCAATCCGTGCTTTCAGATGCTGAACTGCTGGCGCTGCATCAGAGCGATACACTGGTTCCCGGCGATCCGGTCATTTCTGAAGGTCTGGGATTCTCGGTCGATCTGCGACCGGAGCACGGCACGCTTGTCGGCTACCGCGCGAAACCCCATACGGGCGTGATCGATCTGGACCGGATCGGCGCATACAACCCGCGCGACTTCTGGGAAGAACTGCACAGCAGCGACGGGCAACTGATCCTTGATCCCGGCGCGTTCTATATCCTTGTCAGCCGAGAGGCAGTGCATATCCCGCCCGATTACGCTGCCGAAATGGCCCCGTTTCTGGCGATGGTGGGCGAATTTCGTGTCCATTATGCCGGTTTCTTCGATCCCGGTTTCGGCCATGCCCCCGCTGGCGGGGCCGGGGCGCGCGGCGTGCTTGAAGTGCGCTGCCATGAAGCTCCTTTCGTTCTGGAGCATGGACAGATCGTCGGGCGTCTGGTCTATGAACGCATGAGTGAGCGGCCAGAGACGCTTTATGGTGCGGGCATCGCCTCGAATTATCAGGGGCAGGGCCTGAAACTCGCCAAGCATTTCAGGGCGGTCTGACCGATGGAGATGGTTTTTTTCGAGACGGCCTTTCTGATCACGGCCTTTGTCACGCTTTTTGTCGTGATCGACCCGATTGGCACTGCGCCGCTGTTTCTGGCCTTGACGCAGGGTATGGATACGGCACGTCGCCGCCTAATTGGCGTCCGCGCCTGTGTGATCGCCGCCATCCTGCTTGCGCTCTTTGGCCTTGCGGGCGAGGACTTCCTGCGCTTCATCGGCATTTCCATGCCCGCCTTCCAGATCGCGGGTGGGCTTTTGCTGTTTCTGACCGCGCTTGACATGCTGTTTGACCGCCGTACGCAGCGACGCAAGGATCACGCTGATGAAGGTTCTGGGGCGACGGCGGATGATCCATCCGTCTTTCCGCTTGCCATGCCGCTGATCGCAGGCCCCGGCGCGATGGCGACGATGGTCCTTTTGATTGGCGAAACCGGACGCACGCCGCAGGGCATGGCGTTGGTGACGGGTGTGATGCTGGTGGTCGTTGCGCTGGTTCTGGTCTCTTTCCTGCTGGCAGCACCGATAGAACGGTTGCTCAGGCGCACGGGGACAATGGTCATGACGCGACTTTTCGGCCTGCTCCTTGCCGCGCTTTCGGTCCAATTCGTTCTGAACGGAGCCAGCGCTATCGGCATCATGCCTGCAACAACCGGGCTTTAGTTCGCTTTCGCGCGCGACTCCAGATCATCGGCCACAGCTTCAGCCCGCGCGGCAAGTTCCGTCAGCGCGTCAGTGACATCTGCCGGGATCACCGGCACTTCGATCTTCCTCGGCTCGGGGGCAGGACGGGCATGCAGCCGTGAAATCTCCTCGCGCAGCGATGCGATCTCGGCTTCAGCGGCAAGAACCTTGTCATCGGCCTCGGCAATCTTGTCGGCAAGCATAAGCCCCGCCATCAGAAGCATGCGTTCGGCAGGGACGCGACCGATCTGGTTCAGCAGCGTGCGCGCCTCGCCGTCAAGCAGCTCCGCTGCGGCCAGAAGATACTGTTCTTCCCCCGGCTGGCAGGCAACCGTGAACTCCTTGTGTCCGATCGTGATGACCTGCTCAGGCATTGCTTTCCTCCCGCGAGATCATGGGCTGCAACTCCCCCAGCACATCCTCAAGCTCTGCCGCCTCGCTCGCACGTTCAGCACGCAGGGCTTCGAGTTCGGCGACCAGCGAACGGTTGATCGCTGATGGCTCTATCACCTGCGCCTCCACCCCTTCGCGCAGCTTGCGATTTGCCTCGATCAGCTTTGTATTTGCCTTTTTCAGCCGCAACATTTCCAGACTTTGCAGATCCAGTTGTTCGGTCATGCGCGCAAGGCGGCGCTCAAGCGTGACGAATGAACTTTCCTGCCGTTGCCGCACGGCATTCACCCGTTCCGAAAGCTGTGCATTCTTTGCCCGTTCAGCCTCAAGTTGGCTGCGCAGGGCGTCCAGATCAGGACTGTCCTCGGTTTTGGCCGCGCGAAGTGCCATCGCGCTTTTCGCGATGCGATCCAATGCGCGCCCAAGGCGGTTTTCAAGGTCCGATACATTGCTCATGCGAGGGTCGCTTTCTGTTTCAATGTTCTTTTGACCGTCTCAGTTCGCGAATCATGGCCCGTGGATCAGGCGACGTCAATGCCAGAAACCTATCCGCAAAGCGCGGATAATCCAACATCCTGTCTCATTCCCGGCACAGGTCGGCATCGCATCGCTTGAACTTGCGGCGCAGGCTGGTATGACGCCGCTAACACTGGCCAGACAAGGAAACCCGAAGTGGACATTGCTGCCCTGCGTGACGCGCACCCCGATCACTGGAAGAAAGCCACCGCCATTCGTGCCCTGGCGATGGATGCAGTTCAGGCCGCCAATTCCGGCCATCCTGGAATGCCGATGGGCATGGCCGATGTGGCGACCGTCCTGTTCGAGAAGCATCTGAAATTCGATGCGCGCAACCCGGACTGGGCGGACCGCGACCGCTTCATCCTGTCGGCGGGTCATGGGTCGATGTTGCTCTATGCTTTGCTGCATCTGACCGGCTACGAGGATATGACCCTCGACCAGATCAGGAATTTCCGCCAATGGGGCGCGATCACCGCCGGGCACCCGGAATACGGCCATGCCAAAGGCATTGAGACGACCACGGGTCCGCTGGGTCAGGGCATCGCCAACTCTGTCGGTTTTGCCATGGCGGAAGAAAAGCTGCGCGCCGAGTTCGGGGCGAAGGTGGTTGATCACTACACCTATGTCATCGCAGGCGATGGCTGCCTGATGGAAGGGATCAGCCATGAGGCCATTGGCCTTGCGGGTCATCAGAAGCTGGGCCGCCTGATCGTGCTCTGGGACAATAACGACATTACCATTGATGGTCGCGTCAGCCTGTCCGACAGAACCGACCAGCGCGCGCGTTTCGCAGCGGCGGGCTGGAAAGTCCTGTCCTGCGACGGCCACGACCCGGCCGATATTGACCGCGCGCTGACCGAGGCCAAGGGCTCCGACCGCCCTGTGCTGATCGACTGCAAGACAATCATCGGCTTTGGCAGCCCGAAGAAGGCCGATACCTCTGGCGCGCATGGCTCGCCCCTGGGCGATGCCGAGATTGCGGTGACGAAAGAGATTTATGGCTGGCCCTATGGCGCTTTCGAAATCCCCGACGATGTGCTTTCGGCCTGGCGTGCGATTGGCGCGCGGGGTGCGGAAGCCCGCAAAGCCTGGGAAGAGCGTTTCGCCAAACTCTCAGGCACGAAACAGGCCGAATTCACCCGCCGCATGTCCGGCGAGGCACCGAAAAAACTCACCGCCGCCATCCGCGCTTTCAAGAAACAGATCAGCGAAAGCACCCCAAAGGTCGCGACGCGCAAATCTTCCGAGATGGTGCTGGAAGTCATCAATGAGGTCATGCCCGAGACCATTGGCGGTTCGGCAGACCTTACGGGGTCGAACAACACCAAGACCGCTGGGCTGGGTGTTTTCTCATCTGAGGATCGCAAGGGCCGCTATGTCTATTACGGCATTCGCGAACACGGCATGGCCGCCGCGATGAATGGTCTGGCGCTGCATGGCGGCGTGAAGCCCTATGGCGGCACCTTCATGTGCTTTACCGATTACGCACGCGGCGCGATGCGGCTTTCGGCGCTGATGGGCGTTCCGGTGACATATGTCATGACGCATGATTCCATTGGCCTTGGCGAAGATGGCCCGACCCACCAGCCGGTCGAGCATCTGGCGATTTCACGCGCAACGCCCAACACCTATGTGTTCCGGCCCTGCGACACGATTGAAACCGCCGAAGCCTGGGAACTGGCGCTGACCGCGCCCCGCACCCCCTCGGTGCTGGCGCTGTCGCGGCAAAACCTTCCCACGCTGCGGACCACGCATAGTGTGAAGAACCTGACGGCTCAGGGTGCCTATGTTCTGGCCGAGGCGGAAGGGAAGCGTCAGGCGATCCTGATGGCCACCGGGTCCGAGGTCGAGATTGCCATGGCCGCCCGCGACCTGCTGCAGGCCGAAGGGATCGGGACACGGGTTGTGTCCTTCCCGTGCTGGGAACTCTTCGAGGATCAGCCCGAGGCCTATCGCCGCAAGGTACTTCCCGCAGGCCCCGTACGGGTTGCAATCGAAGCCGGTCTGCGATTCGGCTGGGATCGCTGGCTTTACGGCGAACGCGGGCGTCGCGAGAAATCCGGTTTCGTGGGCATGCATGATTTCGGGGCCTCTGCCCCTGCCCCAGATCTGTACCGCCAGTTCGGCATCACCGCCGATTCGACGGTTGCGAAAGTGAAGCAACTGCTCGGCTGAACGCGTAAGGTGCGTGGTTCCCACGCACCTCCCGAAGAAGAAAAAAGGGTGCGTGGAAAACCACGCACCCTACATTTTTGCCGTGCACCCTGATTATTGCGGCGACAGCCCCCGCAACCGCTCGCCCCGACGGCGCAGCAATTCCACCACCGTCAGCAACGCAACCGAGATCAGCACCAGAATCGTCGCGACAGCCAGAATCGTCGGGCTGATATCCTCGCGGATACCCGACCACATCTCGCGCGGGATGGTCCGCTGCTCGACCCCTGCCACGAACAGCACCACAACAATTTCGTCAAATGACGTGATGAACGCGAAGAGCGCGCCTGAAATTACCCCAGGCAGGATCAGTGGCATCGTGATCTTGAAGAAGGTCCGGGTGGGCGACGCGCCCAGATTCGCTGCCGCGCGGGTGAGCGACTGATCAAACCCCACCAGCGTTGCTGTCACTGTGATCACCACGAAGGGCGTGCCAAGGGCCGCATGAGCAAGGACAACCCCCAGATAGGTCTGGGCAATGTTGATCGAGGAGAAGAAGAAGAACATCCCCGCCGCCGAAATGATCAGCGGCACGATCATGGGCGAGATCAGAATGCCCATGATCAAGCCTTTCGCAGGCATTTCCGAGCGCGACAGACCAAGGGCTGCCAATGTGCCAAGCGTCGTGGAAACGATCGTCGCGGCAATCCCGATCACGAAGGAATTGCGGATCGAGCGCATCCAGCTTTCAGACCCCAGGAAATCCCGATACCAGCGCAAGGAGTAGCCTTCGGGGTTCAGCGTCAGCATTTCACGGGTGAAGGTGAAGAAGGGCTGCGCATTGAAGCTGAGCGGGATCATGATCAGGATCGGCGCGAGCAGAAAGAAGAAGATCGCAAAACAGATCACCCGGAAGGCGTAATGCCAGATCTTGTCCTTGGTCGTGTAATAGGCGGGCATGGACATGGTGGTTCTCCCTTACCCGAATTTCAAGCTGTCAGCGCCGACCAGCCGGTTATAGAGCCAGTAAAGCACCAGCACGCCGACCAGCAGCATCGAGCCCAACGCAGCGGCCAGACCCCAGTTCAGCGATTGCTGGATATGGCGCGCAATCTCGTTCGAGATCATGCGCCCCGACTGCCCCCCTACCAGTGCAGGTGTGATGTAGTAGCCGATGGAAATGATGAAAACGAGCACGCCCCCGGCCCCGATGCCCGGCAGGGTCTGCGGGAAATAGACACGGCGGAATGCGGTCCAGGGTGTCGCGCCCAATGACTTCGCTGCGCGCATGTAACTGGGCGGAATCGTTCGCATGACGGAATAGAGTGGCAACACCATGAAGGGTAGAAGGATATGGGTCATCGCGATGATCGTGCCGGTCTGATTGTAGATCAGACTTAACCTGCCAGAGTCATCTATCATTCCGATCGCCACAAGGGCATTGTTGATCACGCCTTGTTGCTGGAGCAGCACGATCCAAGCCGAGGTTCGCACCAGAAGCGACGTCCAGAACGGCAGAAGGACCGCGATCATCAGAAGATTGGCGTAACGCATCGGCAGGATCGACAGATAATAGGCAATCGGAAAGCCCAAAAGAAAGGTCATGGCCGTGATGGCAAGACTGAGCGCCAGTGTCCGCCCGAAAAGGGCGACATAGATCCTGCGATTCTCGTCGCGCTTCACGATATTGCCGAATTCATCATATTCCCGGTCGAGTGCAGCGACATAATAGGAGAGCGTCAGCGACCTGCCCTCGCGCTTGATGATACGCCAGAGTTCCACATCGCCCCAAAGCCGATGCGCATTCTGGAAGGCCTCGCTATAGGGCGCCTCGAAACTCGCGACATCGCGGGTCGTGCGCGAAATCGCAGACCGTGCGGCGCTGAGCTCGTAGTTCAGACGAATACCGAGCGGTCCGATCTTCTGCTCACGCCGCGGTCGCTCCAGATCCGCAACCATGTCGGCATGGAGCGCGGCATAGGCTTCCTCGGGCGGTAGATCGCGACCGTCCCAGTCGCGCAACACCTCAAGCGTTTGCGGCAGCGCATTGACCACCTGCGGGTTATCGACCGAGCGCCACATCATCTGTGCGATGGGAAAGGCGAAGAAAATCAGGATGAAGGCCAGCAGCGGCGCGACCAGCGCAAAAGCGGTCAGCTTGCGGCGGCGGTTCGCGCGTTCCAGCGCGCGGCGCAAGGGCGTTCCGTCCGAGGTCAGCAAGCGTCCGCGCTTGTCGGTTTCAGAGCCCGTCAGGCCGCTATCTGCTGTCGCATCTGCCATAAGCGTAATTCCGTGTCTAAAGGCGCGTCTGTCTGCAGGTGCAGAGAAGTCAGGGCGCGAGTCTCGCGCCCTGACAGGAAAACAAGCTTATTGCAGCATCCAGTTCGCGAAACGCTCGCGCAGCTCGTCGCCATAGTCGACCCAGAAATCGTTATCCAGAACGATCGGCGCGAAGTAGTTGTCCGGGTTGGTCGGCATATGCGG
>JAFIEM010000134.1 GCA_020832555.1 Natronohydrobacter sp.
CGTGGGGCGCCGACATTGCGACCCACGGAGCCGCCATCAACCAGATCGCCCGCAAGCTGAACGAGGCCAAACTGCGCGGCCGCCCGATCCCCTACACGGCCAAGGACGCGGCCACGATCCGCGCCTTTGCGGTATTCTTTGTCGCCTTCGTCGGAGAGTTCCGGGGCCTCTGGGAGGCAAGGCAGGCCGCGATGACGCGAGAGGTTGATAAGGCGCTGGCGGGGTTGGCGACAAAGGGGCCTGTTGCCTAAAGCAGTTCTTTCATCTGATCCGCCCGCTGCATAGCATCGGTAGCTATCGGTCCGCTGACCGCCTCCGGCACCTGATCACCGACCGCCAGCAGCGCCCGATCCAGCGCGGGAGCCAGTCGATCCGTCATGTCCTGCAACAGCTCCAGAGCGCGGCCCTTGGGCAGTCCCGCAGCACGCCCTTCGGCCTCAAAGTGGCGGGGCACGATTTCGTCGATGCCGTAATGGCCATCGACCGACATCGCGAGGCGGTAGCGCTTCCGCTGCAACCGTCCTGCGCGCACGACTGGGGCGATGCTCAGGATGTCATAGAGGGGCGCAAGCCGGAACCGTCCCCGACTCCCCAGACGCAAGCTGAAGTTTTTGGCATGGCCGTCCGACGCACCGATCAGGAAGAAGAATATCTGCGCGCGGAAGAACGTTTCCCGATCCTCAATTGGCGTATCGGATTCCCGCAGAAGTTCCATGATCTGCCCGATGCCGGGGCCACCGAGCTTCTGGTACTTCATCGCTGAGGGATAGCCCAACGACTGGCAAATGTCCTCTTGTGGCAGGCGCTTGAGCGTTTCGCCCTGCCAAACCCGGTCGAACCGTTCGACTGACAGCACCACCTGCCCGAGAAGTGTGATCTTCTCGACATGCGCGGCGGGCAGCCCCATTTCTCGCGCAAGGGTCATGCAAAACAATTCGTTTTCGACGCTGTCGCTGAGGTCGATCTGATCCGGACCGGGCAGAATGCCCATGGGCGTCTTGAAGATATGGCTCGTCGGCGTGATGCCGCGCGGCTTGGCCCATTGGCCATCCACATGCAGGTAAGCCGTCTTTTCTTGCGCACCGGCGATGGAAATCCTGAAATCCTCATCTTCGCCTTGAGCGAGGGGGGCGGCGGCGAGGTTCTTCAGATCGGCTACCATCTCCTCTTCCGAGATGACGCGATACTGCATGTCCTGCTCGGACGGGGACTCATCCACTGGCAGAATCTGAAGCGCCCCGACGCAATCCCGCCCCAACACTGACAGGAGCGAGAACGCATCTTTGCCCGACGCCCCGACCCGCGCGGCGATCTTTTCGCGCAGCTCGCCCTCTACGTCAGGCAGCAGATTGTCGAAAGCGGCAACGACGGGATCGCCCTGCCATTTGGCCTTGGACAAAGGCAAGGCGCTAGCCACGGGGAAAGCAGTGTCGGACACTAGCCACGTTGGATCGTAGTTGAAGCTGATCGCGCCATCTGTCGCCCGCGTCAAGGTGCCAACCTTGCACCTCTCGTACCAGATGACGGTCTTGCTTTGGCGTGTGCGGCGACCGGCACGGGTGACGCGCACCATCTTAGTTCGTGTCCGGGTCAGTCAGACGATCTGTCGCTGACAGTTCAGCGCCAAGGGCTTCAAGGAGGCGCAGATAGACATCGAGGCTCACCGAGACGACGCCGTTCTCTATATCGGAAATAGTGGACTGCGCGGTGCCCGTCATCTCACCCAGCTGCTTCTGGCTTATCTTGCGCGTAGTTCGTCGAGCACGCAGAGCGGCCCCGGCTTGTCTGAGGCTTCGGATGGGTTGTGCCAGGATGTTCGCCATGGGGGATTGATAGCCCATACGCTATAAATTGTCAATATAGTCCATGAGATATAATCTAGGCATATAGTCCGTGTGCTATGATTGCAGATATGTGAGAGCCGACTGCTGCCAGGCCCGCAGTATTGTCCATAATCCGAAGGCATCATCCACACGCACGCATCTCGCTATCCCGTAGAAAAACACAGCACAAGCGGCTCAACAGAAATGCTTAAACACCACGCTTAGAAAGCAACTTCTAGGTGTTTGATCCCATGGTTTGATGGTGCGATCCTTTCTCAGGAATGGAAGGAAGCATTATGGGACAAGGTCAGGCAACAAAAGACAGAAGCAGTACTAGGGCCTGTGGACAATCAGGATTCCCATCTGGTTTGATTTCTGATTCAAGCTTCCAAAATGGAGGTTTGAATGAACGATCAGCGGTTCGTGGTGACAGATGCCCTCTGGAAGCGGCTTGAAGAGCATCTGCCGGGCAAGGCCAGCGATGCGGGGGCGACGGCGAAAGATACAAGTGGCGGCACTTGATCGAGAACTACTTTGCCAAGATCAAGGAATTCAGAGGCATAGCAACGCGATATGACAAGACAGATTGCAGCTATACTGCCAACTGGTTCCTCGTCGCAGCCCTTATCGCATCACGATGATTGTCCACAGGCCCTAGAAATACCGCTCCACCCTCAGCTGAAGGCCGTGCTTGAACAAACCCCGATGTCCAACCTCATGTTCCTAATGACCGAATACGGCAAGCCTTTCAGCGTGAATGGGTTCGGCAACTGGATGCGAAAGAGATGCGATGAAGCCGGGCTTCCGAACTGCACATCTCACGGCCTGCGCAAAGCATGCGCCCGAAGGTTGGCAGAAGTGGGATGCAGCAACCAAGAAATAAAGGCCATCACGGGACACGAAACCGAAGCTGAGGTAACTCGATACACCAAAGCTGCTGATCAGAAAATCATGGCGAAGAACGCGATGGTCAGGTTGGAAAAGGCAAGCTTTTCAGCTCAATCTGCTAACCCAGTGACAAAGGTTAGCAACTGACATGCCTAACTCACTGATAAAAAACAAATTCACAATAAAGGTGGCAGCCCGTAGGGCTTCCATTGATATGTCTGCTACCGTCTAGGGCCGTCTGGAATACCCATTGTTTCCAATTGCTTGCGGTATTGTATCGTCTGCCTCTGTCTTGTGTTGCCTGCCTGTTTCTGCCAATTCTTGTGGGTAGAGCATGGGTAGAGGATTTGACATGGCAACGATTTACCGCCTGACCCCGAAAGAGATTGAAGCGAAGAAGACGCGGGGCAGGCTGTCGGACGGCGGCGGGCTGTTCCTGCAAGTGACCGACTGGAAAGGCACCGTGTCGCGGTCTTGGGAATGGCGCTTCACGCTGCATGGCAAGACCCGCAGCATGGGGCTTGGCCCCTACGCGAAGCCCCGCAAAGACCCCGACGAACCTGTTATCGGCCTGACCCTGAAAGACGCCCGGTTGAAGGCCGGGGAACTGCGCTTGCTTGTCGAAGCGGGCGTCGATCCTGTCGAAGAACGCCGGGCAAAGAAGGTCGCACCCGACGCGCCGAAGGTCGTCACGTTCGCCGACGCTCTGAACGAATACATGAAAAGCCCCTACATTCAGAAGACGCTTTCCAGCGACAAGCACCGCAAGCAATGGCGGGCAAGCCTTGACCTTCACGTTATCCCGAAGATGGGCACGAAGGACGTTGCCACGATCACGATTGACGACGTGAAGGAAGTTTTGAAGCCGATTTGGGCCGTTAAGACCGACACAGCCCGTAGAATACGGCAGCGCGTAGAGAGTGTATTTGCATGCGATACTGCAACACCTGCAAACCCATCGCCAAACGCTTTCGATACAGGCCGAAGGTGAATACCTGTTCAAGCGCCTGACAAGCCCAAAGGCATCGCAGAACGACCAAGACCTTTTGCAGACAATTCTAGACCTATACCACAAGGCGGGCTACGGCGCGTCGTTGCCCGGCTACCGAAAAGCGGATTTGGCCCAAAGCGTCGCCGCAATCCCTTCACCCTGCTTTTCGCTACTGACCGAAGACGTTGTTCCAGAACGTGAAGAAGGAAGTCGCGCAATCTATCGACAGTATCCGGCGCTATGGCGACCGCGAAGCCGAAGCTGCGAAGGACCGCGCTTTCGCCGTTCTTGCACCTGACCCGGCCAAGGGCACGGTCTATTCCGAAATCAGAACCTACTGCCGTGAACAATCCGCAAAGGGCGACCCGGATTTCCCGGCCAAGCTGTCGCAGATGGTTCGCGCCGACATTGACGTTGCGCGGGCGATCAACGCCGGGCCGGGCTTCCTGTCAGGTGTTGGCGACGACAGGCGACTTCGGCTTGTGACCGACGCGCTTGAAGTGTTTGCGCCCGACGACATGGCCCACATGCAACACGCGGTCGCCGTCGGCAAGGAAGCCGACCGTATGCAGGCCGGGCTTGGCAAGCTTGAACAGGCCATGTTCACGTCTGCCCTTGCCGACCGTGCGTCCTACAGCCGGGTTGACGTTGACGCCCCGTTGATCCCCGCCGCAGCCGAATAACCCCTTGCGCCCGGCCTGTCCGGTGCGCTGACCAGTTCCACAGGGCCGTGGAACCCCTGACCCCGGTTGCAGCGATGCGCCGGGGTCTTTTTAGTTTCTTTCTGAATTTCGCCGAAGTTTTTCGAGTTCTTCGGCGATTTGGTGCAGTCCTTTCGTGTTCCAGCCGCCGCGAAACCCGTCCTTTGGTTCAAACGAGTAAGAGAGACTTTCGCGAACACTCGCACCGGGCAACGCCGCCCAACTCACTGTTGCGGAAAAAACCTGACCATAGACTTTCGGTCCCATAACTCCCTGTGTCGTCAGTGCTTGGCCCGGCGGTAGCAACGAAATTTCCCAACTAGTCAAATCATCGACGTCGGGCGGGCTTCCATCGGGCTTTTCCAATGCCGGGGAAAGTTGAAGCTTCACGTCGAACGCGGTTGCATTTCCAGTGTTCCGAAGCGTTAAGTTCAAGGCAATGGCGCTTGCGCCACTAGATTCGAGATGGCAAACGACGAAAGGCCGTGAGGTCATCGCTGCAAGCGTCTTTGTTTCGACCGCAAGAACGCGGGTCACGCGCCAAAGTGCGAAGGTTGCGAGAGCCGTTACGAATGCAGCAACCAGTTGCGCGAAGGCCAAGGCGTTTGCAGCTTCGGCAAACCATCCGACGATGTTTTCAAACCACACGCGACTATCCTTCGAACTATTTCGCTTGAGTATGCAGCGCAGACCATATGCCCGGCAAGCAGGCCGTTCACGTTCGCGTGATCGTGTCCGGCCTGTCGCATCGCCCGAAGGCCCGATTTCAGGGGTCGTTCTGTCATGGGTAGATTGTGGGTAGAGTTTTGCCGGATTTCAGATTTTGTAGTGAAATCAACAACTTAACTGGCGTAAGTGGCAGCCCGTAGGGGAATCGAACCCCTCTTTCCAGGTTGAAAACCTGGCGTCCTAACCGATAGACGAACGGGCCGCGCTTGGCGTGGGTGGCTTTTATGCAAAGCGAAACTGCTGCGCAAGGGGGGAAGTCTGGTTTTTCGCCTCAGTTCGGAAGAAAATTCACTCCACTTTCGGGCGCGCGGCGTCTTCCAGCCGAAGCTGGACAGTCGACCGGCCACCCCATTGATTTATTTCCAATTTTCCAGCCAGATGCAGGCGCTGACCTTGAGCGCCCGCGATCAAGGGCCCAAGCGCGTTTTCAAAGGCTCCAAAAGCGACAGCCTCCAGTTCTGCGCCCTGGCCGTCGGTGAACCGCGCGCGCAGATGAGTCTCGCCCATGCGTCGAATCGACCGGATGCGCATATCGGGAAAGGCAAAACGCGGCGCCGGGGCGGAAGCACCGAAAGGCCCGGCAGTATCGAGCTGTGTCACAAGCTCTGCAGTGGCTGCGGCGGGCATAAGCACTCCATCCAGATGCAGCGCACGCGCGCCTGCCTGTCCAGCGCCCTGCTGCGCCAGAAGCGCGTCAAGCCGGACCATCGCCGCGTCAAGCTTGTCACGCGCCACGGTCAGCCCGGCCGCCATACGGTGCCCGCCTCCCTTCTCCAGCAGCCCTTCCTGCACAAGACGGTGGATTGCTGCACCCAGATCGACACCCGGCACGGATCTGCCGGACCCCTTGCCCTGCGCCCCCTCCAGACCGATCACGATTGCGGGCCGGTTCATGGCCTCTTTCAGGCGTGCTGCGGCGATCCCGATCACGCCGGGATGCCAGCCGTCACCTGCGGCCCAGACAAGCGCCCCGTCAACCCCGCGCGCCTCTGCCTGAGCTAGCGCTGCCGCGCGTACAGCGGCCTCGATCTCGCGGCGTTCAGTATTGAGTTGGTCGAGCCGGGCCGCAAGCGACTCGGCCTCTTGCGGATCATCGCATGCGAGGAGCCGCGCGCCCAGATCGGCCGCTCCGATCCGCCCACCCGCATTGACGCGCGGCCCCAGCACGAAACCCAGATGATAGGCCGAAGGTGCTGTCTCCAGCCGCGCCACATCCGCAAGGGCGCGCAGACCCACGCGCTGACGCGCAGCCATGACTTTCAGACCCTGTCGCACAAAGGCGCGGTTCACCCCGATCAGCGGAGCAACATCCGCAACAGTCGCCAGCGCCACAAGATCCAGCAGCATCATCAGGTCCGGCCCTTGCCGACCTTGCGCCCGAAGTTGTCGATTCGCTTCCACAAGCATCAGGAACACAACGCCTGCTGCACAGAGATGCCCCAGATCGCCGCTTTCATCCTGGCGGTTGGGATTGACCACGGCCAGCGCGGGCGGCAGAGTTTCCGCCCCGAGGTGATGATCAAGCACGATCACATCCGCGCCTGCGGCCGCTGCGATCGGGTCATGACTGAGCGTTCCGCAATCAACACAGATGATCAGGTCATGCGCGGATGCAAGTTCTCGCATCGCAGGCTCATTTGGTCCGTAGCCTTCGTCGATCCGGTCGGGAATATAAAGCCTCGCCTGCTGGCCCATCGCGCGCAGCCAGCAGATCAGCAGCGCCGCAGAGGCCCCGCCGTCAACGTCATAATCCGCGAAGATCGCGATCTTTTCCTGTGCTGCGACCGCTTCGAGAAACCGCGCGGCGGCCCGTTCCATGTCACGCAAGCTGCGCGGGTCTGGCAGCAGGTCACGCAAGGCCGGACTGAGATATGAAAGCGCAGCATCAGGGTCCACCCCCGCCCGCGCCAGCACCGAACAGACCGAATGCGGAAGGCGTGTTGACTGGGCGAGAGCCTCGGCCTGACGCGCACGCTCCGGGTCCGGTCCGACCCAACGTCGCCCGAGAACCGAGCTCTCCACCCCCAGAAAGGCAGCCTCCATGTCCTGCCCTTTCACGTTCGCTTGCCTGAAATGGTCATGAACCGCGCAATGCGACGACCCCACTTACGATGCGCGCGCTCAGAGCGGAGAGCGGTAGCTCATTCGGCGCACCGATCCGGTTTTGGACCGCATCAGCAGTGTGTCGGTTGTCACCCAGCCAGGTTCGGTCTTGATGCCTTTCACCACCGAGCCATCCGTCACCCCGGTCGCCGCAAAGATCACATCTCCCACGATCATGT
>JAFIEM010000135.1 GCA_020832555.1 Natronohydrobacter sp.
GCGGCACATTGCGCGAAGTTGTGGTTATGCCGCCGTATGTGGTGACGCGTTTTGCTGGCTATCTGACGGTGCTCGTGTCCTGCTGTAAGTGAACCTGCGGGCTTGACCCGTCCGGGCCACTGGCCCGGACAGCGCCCGCGAATGGCATGGGTTGGGCGGGCGGGCCGTGAGCGGGCGCTTTTTGCCTCACGCATGGACGTGGCGCCTGACACACGACCCCGGTTCAGATCAGGCGCCGCAGCTCATTCCCGCGCGAAGTGGTGCACGAAATTGGCAAGGATACGGCCTGAATGGGCCGTATCGACGCCCGCGACACGCGCGGTCAGGGCCTCGGCTGCATCGGGCGGGAAATAGCCCTTCTCGCGATAGACGCGGATGCGCAGGGCGAAGCTGTCGCCATCGGCTTCGGGGTGGAATTGCGTGGCATAGACGCGATCACGGTAGCGCAGCATCTGGATCGGGCAGCGCAGCCCTTCCAGAAGATGCACAGCCCCTTCGGGCAGCGTATCCAGCGCTTCCTTGTGGCCGACCAGCGCCGTGAAGCTGTCGGGCAGCCCGTCCAGCAGCGGATCGCCTGCGCCTTCGGGGCGGCGGGTGCAGGTGATCGGGCCGACGGGTTCACCGTACTGCGCCTTGCTGACCGGTGCCCCCAGATGACGGCCCAGAATCCCGATCCCGTAGCAGCAGCCCAGAAACGGCACGTCCTCTGCCACAATGCGCGGCATCAGCCCAAGGATCTGCGCCTCGATCCGCGCCTCGACAGGGTCTTTCTCTTCCGGTGGGTCGCTGACGCAGCCCGGCCCGCCGCCGACGATGACACCGGAAAAGCCGCGCAGGTCCAGAGCCTCTGGCAAGGCCATCTGATCCAGCCGAATGCGCATGGCATCCGTGGCCCCCAGCCCGGCCCGGTGCAGGATGGCGGAAAACTCTTCATCGGCGGCCTCGGCCTCGGGGCGAAGTTGCAGGATCAGAAAGGGTTTCATGCCAGGCCCTCCTCAGCCGCGCCAGAACCGGGGCAGAAGCAGAACCATCACCGCCAGCACTTCCAGCCGCCCCAGATACATGCCCAGCATCATCAGCCATTTTGCGGCTTCGGGAAAGCCATCCACCGCGCCGGTCGCGCCCACCTCTGGCCCGAAAACCGGCCCCACATTGCAGATCGCCGTCCATGCGGCCGTGATCGCGGTGCGCAATTCCAGCCCGGTCATCGACAGCGCCACGGTCAGCAGCATGAAGCTTGCGATAAACACTGTGAACATCACGATGACCGAGGAAACCACGTCATCTTCCAGACGCTTTCCCCCCAGCTTCAGCGAGACGACTTCATGCGGGCGGCGCAAGCGCTGCATCTGGGCGCGGATCGCCTCGAACAGCACGAGGTAGCGAAACACCTTGAGCGAGCAGCCCGTCGAGGCCGTGCAGGCCCCGATGAAGCCCATCAGCACCACGACCAGCAGCGGGAAATCACCCCAGTCATCAACCGCTTCACTGCCATAGCCGGTGCCGGTGAACAGCGTCACTACATTGAACAGCGTGCCGCGCAGCACGTCGAGCGGGTCGCCGTCGCCATGCACCAGACGGTAGGCGATGATTGCAAGCACGGCATAGGCCGACCAGCGCAGGAAGGCGCGCACCTGCACATCCCTGAACAACGGTGTCCAGGATCCCCCGACAAGCTGGACAAAGCGGATGAAGGGCAGACCCGCAAGGATCATGTAGAGGACCGCGACATATTCGAGCGCCCCGGTGAATCGCGCGAAAGACTGGTCAGAGGTGGAAAACCCGCCGGTGGCAATGGTCGTCATCGCATGGTTGACCGCGTCGAACCCGTCCATGCCATAGGCCATATAGGACATGGCGGCCGCAAGGGTCAGCGCGATATAGACCTGCAACAGCCCCATCGAGATGTCATAGACCCGTGGCAAGACCTTGCCCATCGTATCAAAAGCTTCGGCCTGAAAATGCTGCATGCCACCCACCCGCAGGATCGGCAGGAAGACCAGCGCGACGATGATGATGCCAAGCCCGCCAAGCCATTGCAGCATCGAGCGCCACAGCAGCACCCCCGGTGGCAGGTCATCCAGCCCGATGAATACCGTCGTGCCCGTCGTGGTCATGCCCGAGAGTGCCTCGAACAGCGCATGTGTGGGGCTGGCATGGGGGGCACCGAAGATGAAGGGCAGCGCGCCAAGGGCCGGCAGCACGGCCCAGACACTCGCGGTCAGCAGAAAGGATTGCCGCCGCCCCAGCCCGTCGGCCAGCGCCTGCCGCGTGGCCATCGCGGCTGCCCCGCCGATCAGACAGACAAGGAAGCTGGCACGCGCGAAGGCATGCCAGTTGTCATTGCCCGATTGCCAGTCAACAGCCGCCGGGATCAGCATGAGCACGCCCAGCGTCAGGCTGAGAAGACCGATCAGGTGAAAGACAGGGCGCAGATCCAGCATGAGGTGCAGCCTTCGCGCCGGGCGCGGCCGGTGTCAAGCATCAAGCTGCGCGAGAGAGCAGTCGCGCAACAGGCGCGTGACATCCGCCGCGCGGCAAAGCCCGGTGCCCGCACTCATCACCGTTGCGGCAGCGGCGGCAGTGCCCAGCCGTAATGCCTCGGACGGTGACTGCCCCTGTGCCAGCGCCAGCGTGAAGGCACCGGTGAAACTGTCGCCTGCGCCGATCTTGCTGAGGACCGGAACCTGTGGTGGGCGGGCGTGAAATACGCCTTGGGGCGCGGCGAGGATATTTCCATCGGCCCCGCGCGCGATGGCGATCAGTTCGGCCACACCCTTGCTCCGCAGCGCTTTCGCGAAATCGGCAGCATCCTTCGGGTCGGCAAGGGGGTGTCCGGCCTGCGCCTCGGCCTCGGCCTGATCCAGCCGCAACAGGCAGAGCAGGATTTCGGGTCGGGTGATCAGCAGGGTCATGGCGTCGCCTGATGTATCGACCACGAGCCGCCCCGGCCCAAGCCTTGCGGCAAGTGTCTGCGGAAAAGCGGGATCAAGCCCCGGTGGCTGACTGCCGGAAAGCACGACAGGCCCGTTTGCCAGCGCGGTGATGCTGTCCAGCGCATCATTGGCCCGGTTCCTGAAGCTGTCCGGGGTCCAGTCCGGACCGGGCAGTTGCAGCCGGTATTGCTGGCCCATCGCATCGGTGATCGCCCAGTTCTGCCGGGTCTCGCCGGGGGCTTCAAAGACATGAACCACAACCTCCTTCGCGCGCAGGAGGTCCAGATGCTGCGCCCCGCTGGTGCCGCCCAGCGCGACCCAGGCCGAGACATTGCCGCCCAGTTCATGAATGACGCGCGCGACATTCACGCCACCGCCCCCCGGTTCGATGACCGGATCGTGCAGGCGCAGTTTCGGCCCTGCTGTCATGCAGGGCAGATGGGCGGAAAGGTCGAGTGCTGGGTTCAGGGTGACGGTGAGGATGTCGTTGCGCATCCGGTCAGGCTAATCCAGAGCAGCGGTCCAAGGGAAGCCCCGAGATACAGAGGTTTGGGTTATGGGTAGGGTGCGTGCTCAGCACGCACCTTACGCCCCCTCAGCCGACATGAAACAGCGTTGCGAACAGGCGCGGATCAAGACTTGCCGCCTCGAAACTCGGCCCGCGCGTCAGCACGCTGACGGCATCATGGCTGTGCAGGCTTTCCTGATGGCTGGCCACCACCCGGAAATCACCGATCCGCGTATCGCGGTCCAGTTGCTCGCAGAAGCTGCGCGCGGCATCTTCCACGAAAATCGGATTGGCGGCGTTCAGCTCGGCAAAAGCCTGTTCATCTTCGCGCTTGACCATGACCTGCGTTTCGGTCGGGACCGCTGCGCGGCACAGCTCGATCAGGTCTTCGAACCACAATTTTTCGCCTTCCAGCACCTCGACCGAGATCCGCGCCACCGAACGCTGCGAATGCGGCGTGGCCAGTTGACCGCGCGTCGCGCGGGCATGTTCGCTCAGTTCCAGCGAGCACGGGCAGGTCGAGGAATAGACGTAATCGAGATGCGCGAACATCTGCCGCACCCCGCCCTGATCCACCAGTTCCAGCGCGATGTCGTAATACTGATATCCCGACAGGCCAGAACGCAATGACTGCACCTTCATCGGGAAGCTGAAACGCATCATGATCCGCGCATCGAAGCTTTCAAGATCCGTCTTGTAGTCATCCAGCGCGGCGCGGATCACATCGGCGCTGAACGTGCGCTCGGCATGCGCATAGAAGCTGCGCATGATCCGGCTCATGTTGATGCCCTTCTTCTCTGCCTCAAGGCTCACCGTGCCTGTGACCGAAGTTTCCAGCAACAGATCGCCATTGTCGCGTGTCTGATACCGGATCGGCAGGCGGAAATTCGAGATGCCCACATGCTGGATCGGAGCCTTCGCGCCCTTGATCAGACTGGCCGGGCCGTTCTGCAAATCGGGCAAGCCCGCCTTGTAGGCAGAATCAACCTTGAAATCCGACGGATAGTCGCGATTGAGCACCGGATAGCCCGCAGCGGGCATCAGGCTTGTGACCGCCGCTTCCAGTTCCGCCTTCTCTTCCGCTGCGGCAGCATCGCTGAAACGGCGCAGCAGATCGAGGGCCGCCTCGGCCTCTTCACGACTGGGCGTCGTGTCGAAACGTGGAACATGCAGGTTCATTGTGGGATTTCCTTCCTGTCTGCCCTTGAAAGATAGGCAGTGGTTTCCGCTTTTCCACAAGAATACGCGGGGGCTGCGCAATCAGATCATATCAAGCCCTGCCCGAATGTCAGCAATCAGATCCGCCACATCTTCCAGCCCGACCGACATGCGGATCAGACCGGGTGTGATGCCAAGCGCGATTTTCTGATCTTCGGGCAGGCGCTGATGGGTGGTGGTGGCCGGATGGGTGACGATACTCCGCGCATCGCCAAGATTGTTCGAGATCACCGCAATCTGCAGCGCGTTCAACAGCTTGAACGCCGCATCCTTGCCCCCTGCCACGTCAATTGCCAGCACAGTGCCGAAACCGCCCATCTGCGTTTTCGCAATGTCATGCTGCGGATGATCGGGCAGACCCGGATAGATCACCCGCGCCAGACGCGGATCGCCCGAGAGCGCCTCGGCAATGGCCTGCGCGTTGGCCGCCTGCGCGCGCACGCGCAGGTCGATCGTGGTCAGCCCATTGAGCATGATCCAGGCGTTGAAGGGCGAAAGCGCGCCGCCTGTGTGTTTCATATAGGGTTCGAGCGTGCCACGGATGAATTCCCGCGTGCCGCAGATCACACCGCCCAGGGCACGCCCTTGCCCGTCGATATGTTTGGTCGCGGAATAGACGATCACATCCGCGCCCAGTTCGACCGCGCGGCTGAAAACCGGAGTGGCGAAAACATTGTCGACGACGACCAGTGCACCGGCGGCATGGGCGATCTCTGCGACCGATTTCAGGTCGATGACTTCCAGCGTCGGGTTCGACACGGTTTCAAGAAACACCGCCCTGGTGCCGGGCCGTACCGCCGCGCGCCACTGGTCCAGATCGGTGCCATCGACGAATGTGACCTCGACCCCGTAGCGCGTCAGGATTTCCTCGAGAATGTAAAGACACGACCCGAACAGCGCGCGCGAGGACACGACATGATCCCCCGCCCGCAGCATCGCGGTCAGCGCCCCCGAGACCGCCGCCATACCGGAGGCGGTGGCGAAAGCATCCTCGGTCCCTTCGAGTGCCGCAATCCGCTCTTCGAACACCGCGACCGTGGGGTTGCCATAGCGGGCATAGATGAACTCATCCTCGCCCAGCGCCACGAACCGCGCTTCGGCCGCTTCGGCATCGGGATAGACGAAACCCTGTGTCAGATAGATGGCTTCGGCCACTTCGCCGTATTGGCTGCGCCGCGCGCCGTGATGCACGAGTTTCGTGCGCTTGCCCCAATCCTGTGTCATCCCGCCCGACCCTTTTCGGCCAAAAGAAAACCCCCGGACCCATTCAAAGGCCGGGGGCTGCGCCCTGACCTCTTTAGCGGCATGTTTAACGTGGCCCGCAATCCGGTAACAAAGCGCCACGGGCCAGAGGCCGCGCCATCGCGCTAAGCGGTTTTCACGGTCACGTCAAGCTGCGACGGACCGCGCCGGAAAGACAAAGGCCGATGCGACAGCATCGGCCAGCGCCCGCGAAGCGTGGAAGGGCGGGTGGGTGGGCCACGCTGAGCGGGCGCTCTCTACGCCACATTCTCCAGTGCCACCTGCGGCACAACCCCCAGCGCATGACAGACATCGCGCGTCAGATGCGGGCTGTTGAGCGTGTAGAAGTGCAGATCCTCAACCCCTTCGCGCACCAGCTTGTCGCAAAGCTCAGTGCAGAGCGCGGTGGCCAGCAGATCTTCGCGCCCGTCGCGCTGCGCCTTCTCGAACGCCTCATCCAGCCAGGCAGGGACCGTGGCCCCGGTCGCGAGGGCGAATTTGCGGATGCCGGTCCAGTTGCCGATCGGGATGATGCCGGGAATGATCTTGCCGGTGATCCCCTCGCGGGCGCAGGTGTCGCGGAAGCGCAGGAAGGTTTCGGCCTCGAAGAAAAACTGGGTGATGGCACTATCCGCGCCGGCCTCGAACTTGCGCTTCAGCCAGCGCACATCGGCGAGCGTGTCGGCGGCATCCGGATGCGGCTCGGGATAGGCGCCGACGCGCAGTTTGAAATTGCCGGTCGCGGCCAGCGCCTCGATCAGATCGACGGAATGGGCGAACCCCTCGGGATGCGCGGTGAACCCGCCCTGCCCCTTGGGCGGATCGCCCCGCAGCGCCACGATCTCGGTCACACCCGCCTTGGCGTAGCTGTCGGCAATCGCCAGAGTCTCGGCCCGCGTCGCATCCACGCAGGTCAGATGTGCGGCCACATTCAGCCCGAACTGCGCGCCGATGGTCGTCACCGCCTCATGCGTCAACGCCCGCGTCGTGCCGCCTGCGCCATATGTCACCGACACGAAGGACGGCGAGAGCGGGGCCAGCATGCGCACCGTGTCCCACAGCCGGAAGCTGGCATCCAGCGTCTTGGGCGGGAAGAATTCGAAGGACACATTGGGCGTGGTCATCAGGGATACTCCAGATTTGATGCCCCCTTGTGCCATGCCTTCGAATGTGAAACCAATTCATTATCTTCAACACGATTATGAGCCAGACATGCATATCGAGTTCCGCCACCTACGCACGATCAAGGCCATTCATGACGCGGGCGGGCTGGCGCGGGCGGCGGATCTGTTGAACATGACGCAATCGGCGCTGTCGCATCAGGTCAAGGGGATCGAGGAACAGGCGGGGGTGGAACTCTTCGTGCGCCGCTCGAAACCGCTGAAACTCTCGGCGGCAGGCCTGAAGATGCTGCGCGCCGCCGAAGATATCCTGCCGCGTGTGGCGGCGCTGGAGGAAGAATTCACCGGGCTGCGCAAGGGCAGTTCAGGCCGGTTGCACATTGCCATCG